>JAQXVL010000233.1 GCA_029224905.1 Bacteroidales bacterium | reverse complement strand
TTTGAGCGATACGCCCGAGAAGAATTTGTCTTCTTTGGTTGGGTTGATAGCGTCGTCTTTCCACATTTTCGTCATCTGACCGAGGTAAGAGATGCCGATGAGGAAGGCAGCACGGGGCTCGCCGATGCGCAGACCGATGGTCGGGCGCACGAACACGCCGTCGCGAAGAGCGCCGCCGAGGTCAAACGAGTAGTAGGGCACCACTTTGCGATATTCCGTCGGGATAAAGTTGCCGCGGACGTTAGCGTAGATGGGCACTGAGAATTCGCCCGAGTTGGCGCGGAAGTCGTGGCTGCCGCCGTAGTAGCGTCCGCCGATGCCGACGCCGACGCGTACGTAGTCGCTGATGCGATAGCCGGCAACAACGTCAAGTTCGCCGAACGGCATGTTGTACTTGTTGGGGCGAACGGTTACACCGCCTTGAAGTTCGGCAGCAAACCAGAAGCCGGTTTCGTTTTTGGTGTAGTCGACGTGCGAGCCCGATTGCTTTTTCACTTCGGGAGTTGCGGGCGCTTTGCCGTGAGCAATCTTGCGCACTTCGACAGCCTTGTAGGTATACACTTCGCCGTTTGTGGCGCGGATGGTTACCGATACGTTTTCAACCTCGTTTTCGATAATGCCTTTAACGACCGACCCGTTGTTGAGGAATACGTAGTCGAAATCGCTGTCTTGGGCATAGGCAACAACGCATACCAACAGCGCTGCTACCAAAGAAATTAGTTTTTTCATTAGAATCCGGTGTTAAGTCCTCTTAAAATACCTTTAGCCTCCAGGTCGCGGCGCAACTGCTCTTTGCTGACAGTCACCGTGGCACCGATTTTGTATTTCTTGCCCGATTTGACAACGGTGCGAGTGTTGCTTACAACCTGTACGTAGTTACGATATTCTCCGCCGTCGGCAAAGAAATCGTTGAAGAAGTCGGCATGTTGTTGCTCGACTGTGGGTGAGCCTGCGAGCGGCTTTTGGTGCTGACGGGTTTCCGTGTTCGAAAAGCCTTTGAACAGTACGCCGTGAACGCCGCAACGTCCGATGATGTCGTCTGCCAGCTTTTTGTTGCCGGTAACAACCCATACTTTTACGAGATAACTCCCTTGAGCACCGGTGCCGGCGCCTTCGATTTGATAGCTTGTAACCTCATCTTCGCCTTTTGCTAATGCTATCAACGGCATTAGTAAAAATGCAATTGTGAAAAATAAGAATTTCTTCATAATTATTGTGGTATTATGTTTGTAATTCCCAATCATTGAACCTGATTTTCAATCATTGTTAAGTTTGTAATCTTCGTTTTTTGTCGTTAAATCGGCTCTTGTTTTGGCAAAGATAATGAATTTAATATAAAAAAGCCAAAATGTAGTAGAAAAATTCAATTTGATACAAAAATTTATACAAAAACCACGGAAAACCGTTCTAATACCAGTCGACGCCGTTGGTAGTGCTTGAGCGCTTGTCGTACTTGAGGTCGCGCAGCAGCGACGACTTGACGGCGATGTGGAAGTTGTACGACTTGTAGGGACCGACGGGCACGAAACTTGCGGTCATGGTGAAGCAGTGGAGGTCGCGCGAGATGTTACAGTTCATATACGCCAGTTTGTGCGTGTCGAAGTTGTAACTTGCCGAGAAACTGAAGTTCCAGTTTTTCGTGGGTTGTATACGACCGTTGAAACTGAGGTTTTGCGTCAGTTTTCCTTTATATTCCATCTTCTTCTTGTCGAATTCGCCGTAGCCGTAGTTGACGGAGTAGTTCACCGTCAAGCTCCACGGGAATTTCCACCTGACGTATCCGTCGTCGTCGAGGTCGAGGTCGGGGCCTTTTTTCTTCTCGGAGCCGTCGGGGTTGTGGTCGTCGATTCCGTCAATTCCGTCGTCGGGCGGCAAAGCGGCGTCGGGGTCGGGGTTTTTGGTATCCTTGTTGTTTTCGTCTTTTTTCTTCTTCTTGAAAGTGTCGTTGTTGAACGTGTAGCTGAACGACGTGCCGGTGCTCGACAGTTTAGCCCAACCTTTGTGCGCTTGCAGTCGTGTGCGGTTGACGCGCACGGGGCTTCCCGACGGGCTGAGTTGGTAGGTGTAGGGGTCCCAAGTGGCAGACAGGTTGAGGTTGAAGTTCTTGATTAGGCGCAGCGCCAACGACGTGTTGATGTTGCTCCAGCGCATCGAGTCGGCGGCAAAGTTGTACGACTGCGAGATGGTGAAGTTTTCGATGAGCGAAATTTTCTTCATTCCGGTGCTGTCTTTGTCGCTTTTAACCTTCATTTCCAGGTTGTTGCTCAACGACACGCTGACCATTCCCGACTTGCCTTCGCCCACCGAGCCGAAGATGCCGTTGGAGAAGTGGTTATACTTCTTTGTAATCATCTTTCCGGCGGCGTCTTGGTAGCCATACGAGCCGTAGTAGCCCCAGAACGGCTTGGAGAAGTCGGGCGATGCGCTGAACGACACCGACGGGCTCATCACCGAACGAATCATCTTGATTTTGTCGCCCAAGAATTTCAGCGGGGTGTAGAATCCGTAGATTTTAGTGTCGAACGTAAGCGATGCGTTGAAGTCGAACACGTTGTAGAATCCGTAGATGGTGTCGAGCACTTCCGCCGATGCGTTGGGGTCCCAATCGCGGCGCACTTTGCTCGTATACATGCGGTCGTTCATCGACACGCTCGGCGATACGTTGAAATATTTGAACATGGTGAACGTAGCCGACACGGGCACGCTGTGGCGCATACCGTTGCTCCAATCTTTGATGAGGCTCTTCTTGAAGAACTCGTTCTGCTTCGACGTCAGGCTGTTTTGGAATGTTCCGGTGTAGGACATCTTGATTTTTTCGTACCAGCGCTCGGAGCCGACGGCGCGTTTGCGCTTGAACGGCGCCACTTGCGAGAGCGACAGCGTGATGTTGGGGAACGATACTGCCAGCGTGGAGTCTTGCGTGCGTTGGGTAATTGATGCCGTTGTTGACATTTGGAACTTCGAGCTGAAGCGGTACGACATGTTGACCGTACTGTTTTTGGTGTTTTCGGTGAACGACTGGTTGTAGTAACTGTTGATGTCGTTACGCGAGTATCCGCTGGTGGCAAAGTTGACGCTTGCCGAAAGGGTCATCTTGGGGTTTGCCTTAGCGTCTTGCGAGTGGCTCCACGTCAGGCGGAAGTTTTTCTGCTTGGTGTAGTCGGGGTCGCCTTTGTCGCCGGTTACGGTGGTAAGGAAACTTATGTTGAAGTTGCCCGAGTATTTGTATCGTTTGCGGTAGGACGATTGAGCGGCGAGTCCCCACGAGCCTTTTGTATAGATTTCGCCGGTGAGCGCCAAGTCGACGTAGTCGTTGATGGCGAAGTAGTATCCTCCGTCGCTAAGGTAGAAGCCTCTCTGGTAGTCGTCGCCGAAAGTCGGCATGATGACACCCGACGAATATTTCGACGAGAACGGGAAGTAGCCGAACGGCAGAGCCAGCGGCAAGGGCACGTCGCAGAGCACCATATATGCAGGACCCGACACGACGTTTTTGCGCGGCGTCACTTTAGCCTTTGTCAATTGCATGTAGAAGTGCGGGTGTTCGTGGTCGTCGCAGGTGGTATATTTGCCGTTTTCCATGTAGTAGGTGTTGTCTTCCATCTTTTTGGTCTGCCCGCCGGTGAGGTAGCCTTCGCCCTGCTGGGTAACGACGTCGGTGATGTAGCCGCGACCTGTCTTGAAGTTGTATTTCATCGTCTTCGACTCGTAGTCGCCGCTCTTGTCTTTAAAGACGGGCGTGCCTTGAATTTCGCCAATCGAGTCGGGACGGCCGACGGCGTAAATCGTGCTGGTGTTCATGTCCATCTGCATTTCGTCGGCGGCGAGGTCGATGTCTTGATATTTTACGTTGGCGTTGCCGTACATGAATGCCGAATTTTGTCCGACCATCACCAGCGAGTCTTTTGCCACGAAGTCGACGGGCGCTTCGATGTCGACTTTATCCCACACGATTCGACCGTGTTTCGGCGTTTTATCCTTCTTCGCGGTTGCCGTCGGACGGATGCTGTCGGCGGCGAGCGAGTCGACATTCGCCGGCTTGACGCGGTCGGCAGGAGCAATAGAGGCTGTGGTGTCGAGCGGCGCAACGGTGTTGTAGTCGGCGCGGTCGGCAGAATCGAGTTGCTCGATAATCGACGAGATGGAGTCGAGGCGAGCCACGACGGAGTCGGTAAGCATCGTAGAGTCTTGTAGCAGGTCGTCGTATCCGGAGCGTAACGACGGGCGTCGGCTGTGGTCTTTGAATTGTCGGCGTCCGGCAAGCGCATTACGAATGGAGTCGATACGCTGACTCGACCGCAGTTGGTGCTCAACAGCGGCAAGCGAATCGACTATCACTTCGCGGCGCAAACTGTCGCTATCGGCGGCGGCATTGCCAGGCGGTACGTCTACCGGGGCTTGCTGCGCGAATATCGTAGTCGACAGTATCATCGCCAACACTATGTATATATGTATGCGCTTCAAATTTCTTTTTTGCCAATTGACGGTGCAAAATTAAGCAAAAACGGCGGAATATTCTGCAAAACACGTATAAAAAGCGCCGACAGGGCAAATTTTCGCCCCGCCGACGCTGTATGACAACTCATTATCTCACAATTCCAGGGAGTTTTCTTATATGCTGATTTTTAATCCTACTGAAAAATCTATGTTTTTAACATTCTTTTACCCTACTGAAAATTCCTGTTAGTTTCAACGCTTATTTTCAGTACAAAGATATTTCTGATTCCAAATTGTCAAATTTCGAGCAACAAAAAGCGCCGGCGGGGCGATTTGCTCCGTCGGCGCTGTGAGTAATCGACGCGTAAATGACGCGTGAACGACTCGAAGTCGCGATTATTTCTTGATGATTCGATGAGTTGCGGTGCCGTTTTGTGTTGCAACGCTTACCAGGTAGTAGCCTGAGGGGAGGTCGGCAACGTTCATCGTATTGCCTTCGGCGCGGCGCACCTTGGCTCCGCTTGCCGAGTAGAGTTCAATCGACTTGACGCCGTCGCCGCTCACTTTGATGATTTCGGTTGCCGGGTTGGGGAACACCTTGACGCTTTGCGCTGCAATGCTGCCGACGCCGCTGTCTTTGTCGGGGTCGTTAATCGCTATCGTACAAGTGCTTGCGCCGTCAGCGGCTTTGAAGATGTGTGAGCCGGTCGTGGGCGTGTAGTCGGTTATCGAAATCGTATAACTCTTGCCGACTTGGAAACGGCTCGACGATATCGAAATCTTGATGGATGCCGTGCCGGTTGCGCCTGCAGTCAACGATATTGTCGACGTTGCCGTCATCTTTTTAGCACCGCTTTCGGCGTCGGAGATGAGGAACTTGAGCGTGCCTTGCGCCGCTTCGTCCGATTTGTTTTCGATGGAAGCTGTGAATATTGCAGTGTCGCCGATGTCGTAAGTTTCTTTGTCGGAAGTGATAGGCGCAGTGAGTTCGATTTCTACGGGCTTATTGCCTACATACACTTGGTCGCCGTCGACGGCAACAACAACTCGTTCGGGGGTCGACACGGGCAACCAGTCGTTGACGCCTACACCGCTACGCGATTCGCGCGATACGGCTTTGACTACGTATTCGCCGTCGTTGAGGGTTGCCAAAACCGGACCGACGTCGAATGTGGTCGTGTTGCTATAGAGGTAGCCATCTTTGATGGTAATCGTCTTCGTCGACGAAATACCTAAGAGTTCGCCATCTTCGGTATATACTCCGGCGGCAATCGCTCCCGACCAG
>JAQXVL010000232.1 GCA_029224905.1 Bacteroidales bacterium | reverse complement strand
CTTTTGGGGACTGTGCGCCCCCGCCGCTAGGCATCCCCCGCAGTGTTTTTCATGGTTTTATCACGAAAAACGTTGCACTTCTATTTGGATTCTTCACAAAGTTTAACAAAATATTGTAACTTTGTACTCATTAAAAAGCTCTTGATATGGAAAGCGAAAGAATCTTGTTACGGCCGTGGCGCGACGACGATGCGCCGGTGCTCTACCGATTTGCCTCCGACCCCGACGTCGGTCCACGGGCCGGCTGGGCTGCGCACACGTCGGTCGACGAAAGTCGAGAGGTGATACGCACGGTGTTTATGAATCCGACGACGTGGGCTATTGTCCTGAAATCTAACAATTTGCCGATTGGCGCTATGGGCTACGGGCCGTCGTGCGACTGCGGACTGCCCGCCTTCGACGACGAGCCAACCGTGGGCTACTGGGTGGCAAAACCCTATTGGGGACTTGGTATCTGCACCGAGGCACTGCGCATGATGATTGACCACGTCAGGCGCACAGCCGACATGCGCTCGTTCGTCAGCGGACATTTCGTCGACAATCCTGCGTCGTGCAGGGTGATGGAGAAATGCGGCTTCGTGCCGACCGGCGACATTTGCACCTCGCCGACCCTCGCCATCGGCTCCGACCGCCCGATTCGCGTGCTCCGACTATGGCTGTAAGAATAGGTTATAAGGTTAAGAGGATATTCGGCATCTGACGGTGCTGTTATTCGTCGCTCTCGCGCGTGGAATAGCCGGATGACGTCATCTGTAGGGTCGCGCCTTGGTGCGACCGGGCAGGCGTGGTGGAGCGTCTATCGGATATCGTTGGCTTCTCTCCACTCTTACCTCTTACCTTTGTTCCGCACCTATGGTAGGTCGCAGCAAGCCGCGACCCTACTATGTTTATAATCAGACAGATAGATATGTCGACCATCCGGGCATTCCTCCGGACCACGCCTCTCTGTAGCAGTAGAGGATGATTATTATGCTTTGGTATATTTTTTGTGATTTGTAACTACTTGATTAATAAAACATTATCGATTTCTATTTCCATTTTTTTGTAGATGTACCAAAAATGGAAATAGGGTAACAGGTTGTATTGTTTCGCGGCGCAATCTGTCAAACCGGCGTACAAAAAAAGACGGGCGAGAAATCTCGTCCGTCTTGCGTGGTGCCACCAGGAATCGAACCGGGGACACAAGGATTTTCAGTCCTTTGCTCTACCAACTGAGCTATGGCACCGTCGTTTTGCGAGTGCAAAGTTAAAGCAAATATTTTTAACAGCCAAATTTTTTGGCATAAAGTTTTGGTAATATTTTTGCTTGTGGTTGTAATGTGTTGATAATTAACTATGTAGTGTGGTGATGATTTTGCGCAAAAAAAGTGGAGCATAGCCTCGACGGCTTTGCTCCACGGCTTTTTCCATTAATTTTAACCAACAGTAGTAAATAAGACCGGGCTATTTGTAAGCCTCGGCGGTTGTGTAGAAATACCATTTCACAACCTTTTCAATCATCTTCTTCATAATAAAACAATCAATTCAATCCTTAAATAAATGCTCCCGGGAAACCTATTCCGGAAGGTTTTCATTTTTCTTTTCGGTGCAAATATAATACCATTTTTGGAAACTCTGCTATAAAAATATGTTTTTCAGCACTTTTTTAACATTTTTCTTCCGGATATGTGATATATTGGTCAAATTGTCAGTTTTTATAAGCAATAATTACTGCCATAATGCCATACTTGAGTAGTTAAAAAATGCAAATTCGTCGCATATTTTTATGCGAAAGTTTGTAGGGAATAAAAACTCGCCGTACTTTTGCAGTGTGTTTTTCATGGTATTAGATTTAAGGTTAACAAGATTGGTTGTCGTGAGACAATCAATTTTTTTGTGTAAATGCAAAGGATACAGGCACTTAGCCTCGTGTCCTTTAATTTTTATGTCGTCATCCTGTTGAGCCGATACAAAAAAAGAGGGCATACACCCTCTTTTTTTGTGCCTACGGTTTGCGTGCCGTCGGCGTTACAGCTCGAATGCGGTAAGTTCGGCAACGGTCTGCGCCAGTTCGCGGCGTGAGTCGAGCAGATTTTCTGTCGCTTCGAGGTAGTAGCCCATCTCGAGCAGATAGTTGAGCAGCGACAATTCGCGACCTTGGTAGGCTTTGAGGAGCACGTCTTCGCCGTTGCATTCCGCCAAGGCGGTGTCGAGGCGCTGCGTGTTGGCGGTGAGCAGGGCGGCGCGGTCGTAGAGTTTGCGCATCTGCGCGCGGTGCTCTATTTCTGCAGAATGTTGTGCGGCGATGCTTGCCGTGATTTCCGCCTGAGCGCGTTTAGCCTTACTTTTGTTGCCCCAAAGCGGGATGCTGACGCCCACGGCGATGCCTTGAAACTTCTCGGTGGCAACGAATTCGCCGGCGTACCCGACAGCGAGTTTGGGAAGATTTTCGGCGCGGTGGACTTTCGCCTCGCGTTCCTTAACGATTACCTGCTGAGCGTAGTAGCGCAACAGCGGACTCTCGGCGGCGGCTTGAGAATACCACGTGTCGAAGTCGGCAGGCAGCGCGCACGGCTCAAACTCGTCGACGGTGACATCAACGGCATTTCCGCCGTTCAGCCGAGCCAGTTCGGCGAGCAGTCGGGCGCGTTCGGCGTCGATAGTTGCCAGGCGGCTCTGCATGGTTGCCAGGTTGAGTTGCGCCTTCTTTTTGTCGATGATGCTCACTTGCCCGGCTGCGTCGAGCGTGTTGTAGGTCTCGGCGATGCTGCGAGCGTTGTCGAGTTGGCGCGTATAGAGTTGATGCAGAGCGTTTTGGTAGGTTATGTCGATGCAGAGGCGCTTCGCTTCGAGGAGGATGTTCATCCGCTCGGCAGCGAGTTCGATGTCTTCGCCGGCGTTGAGCGAGTTTGCCAAGTTGCGGCGGCTGCCGTACGCGGTCGGGAAGTCGAGCGGCTGCATGACGCTCACTGTCTTTTTGTCGGCTTGTACGTCAGCCGAGCCCCACTGGTAGGAAAATTCCACTTCCGGATTTTCGGGTGCCAAACCAACTCGATTTGCGGCTTTTCGTGCCTCCGAGAGGCTACGTCGAGCCTCCAACGCCGTGCTGTTTTTCTCGACTTGCGCGAGCACGTCGGTGTAGGCACCGGCATGGGCTGCCGCACCGACGAGGAGGGCTGAAGTTATGATGAATAGTCTCATTGTTTTTGCTTTTTACGTTTAACGAACCATTCGTAGATAATCGGCATCACGAAGATGTTGAGCAGCGTCGACGTCAGCAGACCGCCGAGCACGACGACAGCCATCGGGCTCTGAATCTCGTTGCCGGGCTTATCGCCGTTGATAATCAGCGGGATGAGTGCCAGTGCGGAGGTCAGCGCAGTCATCAGAATCGGGTTGAGTCGGTCGACCGAGCCGTCGATGATGGTCCGGCGCAAGCCCTCGCCTTCGTCTTGCAGGTGACGATATTTGCTAATAAGCAAGATGCCGTTGCGGGTAGCCACGCCGAAGAGCGTGATAAAGCCGATAATCGACGGGATGCTGACCACGCCCGACGTGCATGCCACAGCGAGTACGCCGCCGATGAGTGCCAGCGGCAGGCTGACGAGCACCAAGCCCGAGAGCGATGCGCTGCGGAATTCGCCGTAGAGGAGCAGGAACACCACGAAGATTGCCAGAATCGTTGCCAGAGCGAGCGTGCGCGATGCCGAGCGTGCCGATTCGAACTGCCCGCCGTATTCTATGCGGTAGCCTTCGGGGAGTTTGATGGTCGAGTCGATGGTCTTTTGGATGTCGTCGACAACGCTGCCGACGTCGCGTCCCGACACGTTTGCCGAAACCACTAACTTGCGTTGCACGTTTTCGCGCGATATCGTGTTCGGACCGCCGACGCTCACCACTTCGGCAACTTCGCCGAGCGGCACTTTGCCACCGTCGGCGGTGTCGATGAGGGCGTTGCGCACGTCGTCGACAGTCGTCGTTTCGGCGTCGCCGATGCGCAGAATCAGGTCGAAACTGCGTTGACCTTCGTAGATGTCGGCAAGTTTTGCGCCTGAGAAGGCGAGTTCGATGAATCGGTTAAAGTCGTCGATGGTTATGCCGTAGCGCGCCAGCGCAGCGCGATTGGGGCGCACTTGCAGTTGCGGCGTCTCCGTCTGTTGTTCGACCGACACGTCGACGAGGCCTTCGATGGCGGAGATGTTCGACTTGATGCGGTTGCCAATCATATACATTTTGCTGATGTCGGTGCCGAAGAGTTTGATGGCAACGGCAGCGCGTGTGCCCGACAGCATGTGGTCGATGCGGTGCCCCAGCGGCTGACCGACCGTAGCGGCAATGCCCGGGATGGACGCCATGCAGCGGCGCATGTCGTTGAACACCTCTTCGCGGCTGCGGTCACCGAGCGTAAACTGCACGTCGATTTCGGCGCTGTTAGTGGCTTGCGAGTGCTCGTCGAGTTCGCCGCGTCCGGTGCGACGCGCCGTGGCGGTAACTTCCGGAATTTTGAGCAATTCTTGTTCGATAAGGTTGCCAAGTCGATTGTTCACATCGAGCGACACGCCCGGTTTTGCCACTGCCGAGATGGTTGCCGAGCCCTCGTTGAAGTCAGGCAAGAAACTTCTGCCCATTGTCAGCAACAGCACAACGGCTGTAACGAGTAGGGTAGCCGTCGACGCCAGCACGATGCGGCGATGGTTGAGCACAGCCTCCAAAGCGCGGCGGTAGGCGGCGGTCAGTCGGCTCGTGAGCCACGGCTGGCGCTCGTTGCGACTCAGGTAACGCTCGTCGGCGAGCAGCATTCGGCATAGTAGCGGCGTGATGGTCATTGCCACCAAGAGCGACATAAACAGCGAGATGATGTAAGCCACGCCCAGCGGCTTGAGCATACGTCCCTCCATGCCCGAAAGGAAGAATAGCGGCACGAAAGCCACCATAATAATTAGTGTAGCGTTGAGAATCGACGAACGAATCTCCGCGCTTGCCTCGTAGACCACCGTAAATGCCGAGCGTCGCTCTGCGGGCGGCAGCATAAAGTTCTGTCGCAGCCGCTTGTAGACGTTTTCGACGTCGATAATTGCGTCGTCGACCAGCGAGCCGATGGCGATACACATACCGCCGAGTGTCATCGTGTTGATGTTCATTCCCAGCAGATTAAGCACAATCAGCGTTCCAAGCAGCGACAGCGGGATGGCTATCACCGAAATAATCGTTGTGCGGTAGCTGTTGAGAAACACAAAAAGAATCAATATGACGAAAACGGCACCTTCGGCAAGGGCACGGCCGACGTTGTCGATGCTCGTTTCGATGAAATCCGCTTGGCGGAAGATTTTTGTGTCCATACGCACGTCGGCAGGCAGCGACTTGCTGATGTTTGCCAGATTAGCCTCGATGCGTTCGGTGACGTTCAGCGTGTTGATGTTCGGCTGTTTCGACACCGAGAGAATCACCGCCGGAGCGGCATTCTGCGAGGCATAGCCCATCTTGACGGCACTGCCGATGCGCACTTCGGCGACGTCGGAGAGCACCACCGGGCGGCCGTCGACCGTCTTGACCGGCGTAGCGCCCATTGCGTCGACGTCGGTGGTACGTGCCATGCCGCGCAGGGCAAATTCGTTGCCGAACTGACGCACCACGCCGCCGGTCGAGTTGTCGCCCATACTGCGGCACACGGCTTCGAGGTCTGCCATTGTTACGCCGTAGACGTTCATCTGTGCCGGGTTGGCAATCACCTGATATTGGCGCAAATCGCCGCCGATTATAGTTACTTGCGATACTCCGCCGGTTGCCAGTATGGCGGGTTTGACCACCCATTCGGCGAGCGTCCGCAGGTCCATCATCGATGTCGAATCGGCTTGAAGCCCGATGAAGAGAATTTCGCCCATCACGCTCGACTGCGGCGCCATCACCGGACTGATTCCCTCCGGAAGCGTCTCGCCGAGGGCTACCATCTTCTCGCTTACAATCTGTCGTGCGCGAAAGACATCCATGCCCCAGTCGAACTCCGTCCACACGAACGAATAGCCGTACATCGACGCCGAGCGCACGCGGCGAACATTCGTCGCGCCGTTGACAGCCGTTTCTATGGGGAACGTCACCAATCGCTCAACCTCTTCGGCAGCCATGCCGTGTGCGTCGGTCATAATGACCACCGTCGGCGCGGTCAGGTCGGGGAAGACGTCGACATCCATGTTGCGCATCGACCCCACGCCGCCCACGATGAGAAGGATGGCGCCGACAAGCACAAACAGGCGGTTTTTCAGCGAAAACCGTATGATTGAATTAATTATGTTCATTTTTATCGCCCTCCTTCGTTAGTGCACGTGTCCCGAATGTGCGTCGAGAGCACCCGAAGCCTGTGCGAGTTTGACCATCACGGCGCCGCGCGTCACGATGCGTTCGCCCGACTTGATTCCCGACAAAATCTGATAGCGCAGTCCGTCGGTTGCGCCGAGCGCAACTTCGCGCTTTTCGAACAGTTCCGGCGTAAGTTGCACAAACACAAAATAGTTGCCCATCTCTTCGACAACGGCGTCGACGGGCACGGCAATGCAGTCGGTTGTGCTGCGCAGCGTGATGTACATATCGACAAACGAGCCGGGCAGCAATTCTGCCTTGTTGGCTACCTCAAACACCACCGGAACGAGTGCCGAACCGCCCGACGTCGACCGTCCGTAAGACACCATTCTGCCGCCCAGGTCGGCAAGACTGTAGACGGTGTCGCTGTTGAGTCGGCGCAGATTTGCCGACGCGATGTTTTTCAGTTCATCGTAGTATTTCGGCTGAATCTCGGCAGTTATGTAAAGATTGCGATTTTGCGACACTGCGGCAATCTGACGTCCGGCTTCGACATATTCGCCGTTGCCGACGTAGAGCGCCGTGACATATCCCGCGATGGGAGCCACCACGGTCTGTCGACCGCCGGCGAAGTTGCGTTGCAGAGCCTCATACTCAGCCTTTGCCGCTTCGTAAGCGCGGCGTGCCTCGAGGAGGTCGGCTTCGCTGACAATGCGGTCGGCGGCGAGTGCTTGCTTACGCTCATAGTTTTGGCGCGCAAACTCGTAGTCGCTGCGAGCACGGCTGAGTCGTACCGACAGATTGTCGTCGGCAGTTGTGCTTGCGTCGATGCTGAACAGCGCTGCTCCGGCAGCCACTTGCTGTCCTTCGACAATCGGACGCGAGTAAGTCAGAACGCCCGACGCGGCGGCAACAACCACGCGTTGGTCGCTCGGCGAAGGCTCGATGCGTCCTACCGTCTTGATTACGCCTCCGAACGGCTCCGGACGACATTCTCCGGTGGCGAAATCCACCTTCCAACTCTGTTCCTTCGTAAATTTTACGGCGACGTCAGCGTTGTGCGCCGCGGCTTCGGCAGCCTCGTGTGCCTCGTGCTCGTCGTCGAACACGGTTACGCCCATTCGAAGTGTTTCGCCGCCACGAATAGCCACCACGAGTTCGCCTTTGCCAGTCGTTTGCGGCTCTATTTCAAATTTGTAGATGCCGCCTTCAGCCTCTGTAGGCTCAGCCTTTACGACCTTTCCGCCGACGTTGAGCGAAACGTCGACCGCGGCATTTTCGATAGGCTTAAACTTCATCAAATCAGAGAGATGTAGAGCGATGTGCGATTCTTCGCCGACCACCAACGGCGTAACGTCGGCAAATGCCTCGACGTGCGAGCCATAGACGGTCAACGCCAACGATGCGTCGTGGACGTGACCTTCGTGCTCGTGCTCATGGTCGTGTCCGCTGTGACTGTGGCATCCCGCAACGGCAACCGATATAACGATTGCCGCCATAATAGAATATAGCGTTTTCATACGGAAGTCCTCCCGGTTTATTGTTGGATGCTGTCGACAGGCGCGCTGCAAGGCTTGTCGCCCGGGCAGCAGTCGTGGTTGGCACAGTCGCTGTGAGGACACGGATTTTCGACAGGTTTGCCGATTTCTTGTTCGATGGGAAGACGGCTCTCCTCTCGTGTTTTGTTTTCATTACCGCCGCACGAAGCAAGTGCGAAGAGTGATATTGTTGCGATTATAATTGCTGATAGTTTCATGAATTTCAATGTTTTAGATGTTTGTGAATAAAGATTATAATAGAAACTGTCAGCAAAACGGCGGAGCGCGAGACGCCGTCGACCGCCGATGAGCAGGTGCGATTTTGAGCACCTCGCCAATCGGAATCGTTGCGACAAAGTTGTCTGTACGAAGCGGTACCGCAATCGCAGCCGTAAGCGTAGCCGCCGGCAAGTCGAACGCTTTCGCCGTGCGCTTGTTCGGCGCAAAAGCGATATGATATCGATGATGATTGTCGTTAGCCGTCGACAGCAACATCGTAGAGCCGAACGTGCAGTCGTCGTGGTGGTGGTGATGATGGTCGTCCTCGCAAGGCACGGTCAGCGACAGCAGCGAAACGATTTCGACGTTGTCGTCGTGGTGCACGTGCGGAATAACGGTATGAACGAGCACTGCGACGCTTGCCAGCGCCACAACCACCGTCGACAGTATGACATTCATCCGCTTCATCTCGTCCATTTTGCCACAAAAATAGCAAAACCGTATGATATTTCCAAATATTCTAATTAAGCCGCCGCGTCGTTTGATTTTTTTGCAACCGATTCGGCATAAAAATTTAAGAGAAAATTAGGATGGCGGATTGTTGCTTATGATAATTCTTTTTGTATCTTTGCATTTGAAAAATCAGCAAAATTTCAAAGATGTGATGACAAATAAATATCCGGAAGAAGGTGTAACACTCCGTCAACGAATAGAATCGATGTCGGAAGGTTGTATTTTGTTTCGCTCGGATTTTCCTGAATATCATACAGAATTTGTAGGTAGTGTTTTAAGTGAGTTGACCGATGAAGGTGTACTTGTGAAAATTGCACATGGAATATATGCCAAGCCCCGAAACAGCCGTTTCGGTGTTTTGCTGCCGTCTATCGACAATGTGGTACAAGCGATTGCTGTCCGAGACAATGCGGATTTGTTACCATCCGGTGTCGTAGCGTTGAATGCATTAGGACTGTCGACGCAAGTGCCTGTTATTTATACATATCTTACATCCGGAAGCGAAAGAACAATACAGTTATCCAATACGCAAGTGATATTAAAAAGAGGAGTTCCGAAAAACTTCTGTTATCGTACACGCTTAATTTCACTCCTCGTTCAAGCCCTTAAGGCGCTGAAAAAAGAGAATGTAAGTGAAGAAGTTGTAAATACAATCCGACAATTGGTTAAGAAAGAAACAGACAAGGCAACACTTGCAAAAGATGTCGATATGATGCCTGCATGGATGAAACGAATTGTAAAACCTATGCTAACAGATTAAAGAAACCGACGAGTATGGAGAAACTATGGATAAACAATGAGATTGTTGACCGTTTAGCAATGCTACAGCAGGCAGAAATAAGCCATCCGGGGATTAATCGGTTGGCTATAGAAAAGGACTGGTGGGTTACGGTTGTGTTGAAGGCATTGTTCCAAACGGATTGCCGAGATTCTTTGATTTTCAAGGGAGGAACATCGTTGTCTAAAGGTTTTAATCTCATTAAGCGTTTTTCTGAAGATATAGACTTAGCAATCAATCATTCATTTTTTAAAATCGATAAAACAAGTAAAAGTCAGAGAGAAAAACTACGCAAAATGGCTCGAGTATATATTCACAATACTCTTGCCTCACAATTAGATGTCCGTTTGAAAGAGATGGGGGTTTGGGGATATACAATTGAGAATATATCTCATGTACAAGATAAAAATGGAGAACTTCGAGCGATAGATTCTGATAAGGATCCAACAGTGATAATGTTGCACTATCCGTCAATACTTGAGGATACTATAAATTACATTCCTCCACGTGTGAAGATTGAGATTAGTTGTCTTTCGATGGATGAACCTACGGAGTTTAGGCACATCCGTTCTCTAATTGGCGAAAGTTTTGATAATGAAGATACTGCTGCTGAAAGCCTTGTCAGAACAGTGATTCCTTCTCGTACATTTCTTGAGAAGATATTTCTTTTGGCAGAAGAGTTCCAAAAAGACAAACCGAGAAGCGTTAGAATGTCGCGGCATCTATATGATTTGGAAAAACTAATGGATACGGTATATGGACAAAACGCATTGTCGAATAGAGAACTATATGATGCTATAGTTGAACATCGTAAGGCTTATTATGCATTGAAATATGTAAATTATGATTTACATGCTCCATCGACCATCAACTTCTCCGTTCCGGAATCTGTTCTTGAGGCATGGCGTGATGACTATGCTGATATGAGGCGTTTCTTTATTTATGGTGAATCTTTAGAGTTTGATCAACTTGTCTTGAAAATAAGAAAGTTGCAAGAAAGAGTCAGAGCTATGTAAATTTAAATGGGTTTTGAGGAATCTTATACTTGTGAAACCGAAATAGTTTATGGGAAAAAGATTGAAAACAACATATATGATTATACTGAAAATCATAATCGTCATCGCAGTCATCTTCGCACTAAAATGGTTGTGGGTGGCAATCTCTACCAGTGGACAAGGCTCTTTTGACGGCGAAAAATCAGAAATTCTACGTAGGAGAAACTATCTTGCCGGCAAGCTCATAACGTCGCCCGTTGCAGTGCTTAATGAAATGCCCGATGGAATAGGTAGTCAGTTCAAGGGAGAATGGGCTATATATTCTTGCTCGATGTTTACAGCGGCTCTGGTGAACATCGCAAAGCTATATCCTGAGGAGAACGAAAAGTCTGTAGAACAAATAGAACGGCTTATAGAAATCGTTATGTCACAGGAGTTTAGGAGATATGACGCTGACAGATGGGATGAAGACCCCTTAGAAAGCTTGGACAGTGAGAGAAGTCACATGTCATACCTGAGCATCTTGGCTTGGATGATAAGTGGTTACAAGGCTGTTGGAGGAGGTGACAAATACGACGGCGTGTATTGTCAAATATGTAACACATTAAGCCGAAGGATGCGCAACAGCCCGTCGTTAAACTTGGAAACATACCCGGGTGAACCTATTTATGTACCGGATATGTTGGTGACAATTGTTGCACTAAGTAACTTCTCCCGGCAATGTGACGGACGTTATAATTCCATCATTAAGGAATGGGTTGAAAAAGCAAAGACGCAGTGGATAGATAAAGAAACCGGATTGTTGAAATCCTTTCTCAGTTATGATGGCACTGAAATGTCGGCTCCGGTAAGAGGTTCGTATTCTGCCCTTATTTGCTATTATCTGACATTTGTTGACGAAGATTTTGCAAAACGACAGTATGAATTGCTGAAGAAACATTTCTACAAGAATAATCTTTTTACAGGAATCAGCGAGTACAATGACCGTTCGTGTATGTTTGGGATGGATATTGATTCAGGACCTATTCTCTTCAGTCTAAGTCCTTCCGGAACAGCATTTGCAATAGGGCCTGCCACTTATTTCAATGATTCCGACTTTCGCATTCATTTGTTAAGAACGGCGGAAATTTTTGGCTCTACCATTAGAGGTCGAAATACCAACCATTACTTACTCGCTAATCTGGCGTTAGTTGGAGAAGCAATAGCTTTGGCAATGAGAACAAGTGTTCCTTGGTTTTCAGAAAACAATAACAATTCATAAACATACATTAGAGATATGGGCGATAGCGATAAAATGTCAGTTTCGAACAGCGAATGTATAAAAACGGGGAATAGCATAGGCGCTTGCCCTATGAACGAGTGCTTTGAATACAGAAAGATGGTGTTCAAAGAATGTGCATTGGCGGGTGTTTCGTTCCATCTGAAGAAGGATGACGAGATATGGTACGAATTGGAACCGGGTGCCGAACTGGCTCTGGTCCGCGACAGGAAGAACAAATATGATTTAAATGCCGTGGCTGTATGTCTTGCCGATGATTATGACGGAAACCCGGACGATTTCGACTTCAACTTTATTTTAGGTTATGTGCCTCGCACCGACAATGCCGAACTTGCCGCTCTCTTAGATGCCGGGTACGGTGATAAACTATCTGCCGAAATCACCACATTATGCAATTATGGCAATATCAACGACCGCATCCGTATTACAATCTATATAGAAACCTCTCAGCCGGTATTTGTAAGACCTGACTTGCTCCGTGCGCACAGCTTGAATAGCCAAGAACTGAACGTGTTGATTATAACTATTGCCCATTATGGCACTTACTATTATCGCGTCGGAGGTTTTCCGACCGAAGCGATAATATTGCCGACTGTAGGCGAAAAAATTGTAATGGTGTGTGAGCAACCGCACGATTTTGTTCTCACGCAGATGCGTGTCATTGCCGAGGGCGAAGATTGCCGACGATTCACTGCCGACGAAATTGATTGCGTTGACGATTGCTCGCCTTACATTCTTACGAATATTTTAGGGCCGATTTCTGTCGCAAAATCCGACTGCGAGTTCCTTCGCGGTGTTGATGTGGGCGACTTCAGCGGTGCATATTATCTGCCGAAGAATTTGTCGGATGAATTTGAGTCGATTTTCAAACGCTATCTAAAAGATTCAATCTACAAAGTGAATACCGATTCCGCCGCA
>JAQXVL010000231.1 GCA_029224905.1 Bacteroidales bacterium | reverse complement strand
GTGTTGATTTCGTTGACGTAGATGTCGTCGGTCTTGCTGTCGACCATCACGTCGACGCGGCTTACGCCGTGGCACGACAGCACGCGGAAAGTTTCGCCGGCGAGGTGTTGGATGCGTTTGGTCATTTCGTCCGACAGTTCGGCGGGGATGCGCTTTTGCGAGGCTTGCATGCCTTGTGTGGTCTTTGTACCGCCCTTGTATTTGTCGTCGTAGGTCAGGAAGTCGCCCGACTTGATGGGCTCTTCGAGAGTCGACATTTGGTAGTCGTCGCAGTCGCCAAGCACGGAGCAGTTGATTTCTTTCATATTCTCGACCATATCTTCAACGATGATTCGCGTAGAATATTTCTCGGCATTTTCGATGCTGTCGATGAGCGAATTGCGGTCGGTGGCGCGGCTGATGCCCACGCTCGAGCCGAGGTTTGCCGGCTTGACGATTACCGGATAGCCCAAGCGGCTCTCGATGCTTTCGATGAGGGTGTCTTTCTGCTTGTACCATTGCTTGTCGGTAAACCAAACATAGTCGACAACGGGGATTCCGCAGTCTTTGAGAATCATCTTCATCGTGATTTTGTCCATACCGTTCGCCGACGACACGGTGTTGCAACCGGCGTAGGGGATACCGATGGTTTCGAGCACGCCTTCGAAGATGCCGTCTTCGCCGTTTGTGCCGTGAAGCACGGGGATGACTACGTCGATAGTCGCTTCAACTTTTGAGCCGAAAAGTCCGGTTTTCGCTTTGTAGAGGTTGTAGTCGCCGAATTCGGGGCGCATAAACACTTCTCTACATTCTGCGGTCAGTGCGTTCATGTCGCGATATTTCTTCAGGTCGAATAGTGCTTCGCCTGTGTACCAACGGCCTTGCTTGGAGATGTAGACGGGGATTACGTTATATTTTTCTCTATTCATGGCGTGCATTGCTTGCGACGCAGAGATTACCGAAATTTCGTGTTCTACGGAACGTCCTCCGAAGAAGACTGCTACATTAGTTTTCATATTTGTCTTACCAATTTTGAATATTCATTATTTAAAAGTGTCGGGAAGGTCGTTTTCGTAGAGCACGGTGTCGCCTTGGCTTAGCAGTGTGGCGAGTCGCTGTTGTGCTTCTGCGAAAGAGTCGACGATTATGATTGCGTCGTCGTTGAGGGCGCCGCTGCGGCGGATGCCTTCGACGATGGCTTCACGGTTGTAGCGACCGACGATGATTGCCACGTCGACGGTCTCGGCGATGTGTTCGCCGAAGTTTGCGTTGTGGAAGTGCTGCTTGTCGCCGAGTTCAATCATACCGGGGGTGACGACGATGCGTTTGCCCTTGGTCATGCGCGAGAGCACGTCGAGAGCCATGCGCGAGCCGTCGGGATTTGAATTGAAAGCGTCGTCGATGATTGTCACTCCTGCGGGCGTGCGCTTCATGTTGAGACGATGTTCCACTTGTTCGATATGGCTTACGGCATATTTGATTTTCTCGTCGGCTACGCCCAAACGCATTGCCACGATGACGGCTGCCATTAGGTTGGAAATGTTGCATTCGCCAACCAAGCGAGTGTCGAGACGGAGACTGCGGTCGGCGCCTTCGATGGTGAAGTGCGTGCCGAATTCGTCGTATTCGATGTCGGTGGCGCGATAGTCGGCATTGTCGGTGTTGCGCACGCCGTAGCGGTAGGTCTTGACGTTGTCGACCGGGCGGTTGGCTACGTATTCGAAGTCGTCGTTCACCACGCCGAATCCGTCAGAGGGGAGTGCGTCGATGAGTTCGAACTTTGTGCGTTGCACGTTTTCGATTGACTTGAATGACTCGAGATGCTGTTCGCCAACGGCTGTTACGATGCCGATTTGCGGATGCACGATGTCGCAAATTTCTTTGATGTCACCGATATTTTTTGCACCCATTTCGACAATGAATACCTCGTTGTAGGGCTTCATAAGTTCGCGGACGGTGCGCACAACGCCCATCGGCGTGTTGAAACTGCCCGGCGTCATCAGCACGTCGAATTGCTCGCTGAGAATGCGGTTGAGGTAGTGCTTTGTGCTCGTTTTTCCGTAACTTCCGGTAATGCCGATAATTTTCATGTCGGTCATTCCGGCGAGGCGTTGGCGAGCGTCGTCGACATACATTTTGTTGATGGCGCGCTCAACGGGCTGCATCGAAGCATTGCAAAGCAGCACGATTAGCCACGACAGAACCGGCACGGCGGCAACGACGTAGCAAGCCATGCGGAGAGTGTGGTCGAAGCCGATGCCTTGCAGTGCGCCGAACGATGCTACAATGGCAACAAATACGAGCAGTTCGACGAAAAGTCGCCAAACGCGCTTGGTCATTACCAACGGTTTTTTCTGCTTGCGAGTCATTACGCTTACGCCTTTGACAATCATTATCACGGCGCCTGCCGAGAGCGTAAACACCTTCGGGAATGGCGTAAAGAGCAGCAGAACGACGAGCAAGTCGACGAGGCGCGACAGTGATTGAACGTCGCCCGACGTGCGTAGCCATTTGCCGTAGCGCTCGTTGCGATATGAGTTTTGTTGCAGCATTTGAAGGTCCAGCCTCAGGCGCATTACCAGGTTGAACACGGCGGCTGCCAGGAATATGCTTACAAAAATAGTTTCCATTATTTTTTGAGTTTATCTTTTTCTAAGAACGAATTCACAACGGCGGCGAATTGATAGGGATTTTCCAAAAAACTGTAGTGACCGACGCCTTCGAACACCACCAGTCCGGCGTCGGCAATCAGATGCTCCATTTTGCGGGCGTCGCTGAGCGGCGTGGCTGTGTCGAGGGCACCCCAGATGAGCAACGTCGGGCAGGCGATTTTCGGCATCAGATGGCACAGGTCTTCGTTGACCACGCGGCTCATAATCTGTCGCATGCGAGGCGATGCGCTCGAATAGTCGCTCGAGCCCACTTTCTTGCGGTAGCGGTTGAGCAAGTCTTCGGCGCGGCTACGACCGACAAGAAGCGGCAACGTGTGGCGAACCGCCTTGTAGGAGTACACCTTGAAGTAGTAGCGTAGGCTGCGTCGTGGCTTTACGCCGGCAGCATCTACCAATATGATTTTGTGAGTTTTGTTGCGCGAAGCGAGCACGATGGCCACGCGACCGCCGAACGAATGACCGATTAAAATCGGGTCGACGATGCCTTCGCGGCGCATGAATTCTTCCATCAATGCGGCGTAGTCGTCGACGCCCCAAACCGTTGTCGGCTCCGTGCTCTTTCCGAAGCCCGGAAAGTCGATATTATATACGCGAAAGCTCGGCGTGAGCAGGTTGTTGATGCTCGCCACCGTAGTGAGGTTACAGCCCCAACCGTGCATTAGCACAACCGGGCGACCTTCGCCCTCTACTGTGTAGTTTAGCGTTACGTTGCTTATTTCTATTTGCTTTTCCATTCAGTTTGCAAAATTAGTGCAAGGCGAGCGAAAAACAAAGCGAAAACGAAAGTTTTACGATTTGTTTTTCCAAGCCGCAGCCTAATTTGCGCACGGTGAAAATTAGTGCAAATCGAGAGCAATAACAAATCAAAACGCAGTTTTGAATTTGTTTTTGCCGAGATGCCGCCTAATTTATCAAAAATTAGTGCAAGGCGAGAGCAATAACCGCCAAAGGCGGAGGTTAGAGGTTAGAGGTTAGAGGTTAGGTTTCCTGTTTTCTATTTCCAGTTTCCTGTTTTCTGTCTCCTG
>JAQXVL010000230.1 GCA_029224905.1 Bacteroidales bacterium | reverse complement strand
AATTCCGACGACTTCTACCATCGCGGCGACGTGATTTCGCGCGTTGCGGCGGCGTTCGACGATAAGGAGGTTGAGGCTGTCTACGGCGACCTCGTGTTTGTCAGCTCCGACAACCTCGACAAGGTGACGCGCTACTATTCGTCGAAAGCGTTCCGTCCCGACAAGTTCCGCTACGGGTTTATGCCGGCGCATCCCACGTTTTTCGCCTACAAGCGCCTGTTCGAGCAATACGGCTACTACGACACGTCGTTTGGCATCGCCGCCGATTTCGACTTGCTCGTGCGTTTCCTCTACACGAACGGCGTGCGCACTCGCTATCTGCCGTTCGTGTTTATGAAAATGCGTTCGGGCGGCATAAGCACCACGCTGCGCAACAAGCTGAAAATGAACCGAGAAATCATCCGCGCTTGTCGCAAAAACGGCATTCATACAAACTGTTTCTTTATCGTTTATAAATACATTGTCAAAATATTCGATTTGCTTTTGCGCAAGCGGTCGAACACAGATTTGTAGTTTCTCACGAAAATCGTTACCTTTGTAATTATTAATCAGGCAAATGAAAAATTATATCATACTTACAATCTTGGCGATAGCCGCAGTAGCATGTAATTCGTCGGAAAAGGTGTTATATCTTCAAGATGTGAAGACGGAGACGCCCGAGACGATTAGCCCCGACCAGACAATAACGATACAACCGAAAGACATGATGTCGATAGTCGTTTCGAGCAAAGATCCGGAACTGTCGGCGATGTTCAACCTGCCGAACGTCAGCCACATAGCCGGCTCGCCGTTGAAGACCGGCGGCTACAACAACCTGGTAGGCTACGTTGTCGACGACCAAGGCGACATCAACTTCCCGATTGTCGGCAAGGTTCACGCTGCCGGGCTAAACCGTTGGCAGTTGCAAGAGAAACTCAAGCAGGAGATGAAAAACCGCAACTTGCTGAAAGATATGGTTGTTACGGTCGAGTTTATGAACTTCAAGGTGTCGGTGCTCGGCGAGGTAAACGCTCCCGGTACATACCAAATCGACGGCGACAAGGTGACAATTCTCGAGGCGTTGGCGATGGCAAAAGACTTGACCATTCACGGCGTGCGCAGCGAAGTGTTTGTGATTCGCGAGGTCGAAGGCAAACGCTACACCTATCAACTCGACTTGCGCTCGGCTGAGATGTTCAATTCGCCGGCGTACTATCTTAAGCAAAACGACATCGTCTATGTTCGTCCCGACAAGGTGCGCATCGGCGAATCGACTCTTAACCAAAACAGCCTGAAGTCTGCCGGACTGTGGATTTCGATAGCGTCGTTGCTTTCGTCAATCGGCTTGCTGATAGCAAATATTCTTGATTAAACAGTACAAATGTCGGATTCCGGCAAAATAAAACGGACAAATCGCTTCTTTCGTTGGGCTGTGACCAAGTGGTATCTGGTTGCGGCTACGTTGGCTGCGTGCTTTGTGCTTTTTGCCGTCTATTATGCTTACGTGCCGCGTAAGTATAGCCATACGATATCGTTTACGTTGAAGTTCGACCCCTACGGCTCGGCGATGACGCGCGACATCGAGATGTTCAACGAACTGACGTTCATCAACCACACAACCAACTTCGACAACGAAAAGCAATTCTTCCGCTCGGTTGTGTTGGCTGAAGAAATCGTCGACCGCCTCGGCTTGGCATACGAAGTCTACAGCGAAGACAATGTCGGCATAACTAATTTGCTCTACGGCGATTCGCCGCTCGTCTACACGTTTGTGCCGGCTGAGCGCGTTGAGTCGTTTGAGGCTAAGGCTGTAATCGAAGGCGACATCGTGGTGCTCTCGTCGCTGAGCGCCGACGGAAAGAAGTCGAACAGCGTCGTTCGCGTGCCCGAAGGTCAGCCGACCGATACGCCTTTCGGCAAAATTACGTTTACTCGCGTGGGAAGTCAGCCGCGCGATTGCGACCATTTCAATCTGCGCTACCGCCTGCCGCAACAAGTTGCCGACGAGTTGTCGCACAACCTCTATTTCACGACGGCATCGACGTTTGCCACGGTGCTCAACTTCTCGTATGTCGACTATTCGTCGGAGCGCGCTCACGACGTGGTGGCGGAACTTCCGCACGCCTACAATGCGCTCTGGCACGACTATATCTTGCAGACTACCAAAAAGTCGAACGAGTTTATCACAGAGCAACTGCGAATCGTTGAAGCATTGCTCGAAAATACCGAAACCCGCATTGCCGAAATTCGCTCGGAAAGCGGTCGCACGGACGAGCGTATCGATAATAAAAAGATGCTTCGCGAGCAAACACGGTCGGAGGTCGAGCAATTCAGCGCCGAAACGGAGATGTATATCATCCGCGGCATCCTCGACGATATGCAGCGCAGCGGCGGCTTGTCGATGCTTCCACTCAACACCGGCATCCGCGACCGTATGCTCAATCGGCAAATTGCGGAATACAACACCTGCGTTCTTCGCCTCGAAAATGTCAAGGCGTCGGCGCCGTCGAGTCCCGAAGTGGCGTCGCTCACCGGGTCGGCGGTCGCGATGCGTTCCGCCATCGAAACCTCGTTGCGCAACCACGCCGACCAACTCGCTATGACCGAGCGTGAAGCCGCCGAAAACATCGCGCTTATCAACGAAGAAAAAGTAAGTTATGCCAAAGGGGAATGGCGCGAAGCCGACCGACTCCGCACGGCAAAGTATATCCAAGAAATTTTTATGTTCTTGAAGCAAAAGCAAGAAGAATGTTTGCTTTCGATGAACATCAACCTCAACGCCGTGCGCATCATCAAGGAGCCGTCCGACGAGCCGGAGTTGGTAAGCCCCGACGTGCCGACAGCGCTTGCTTTGACTCTATTTTTCGGACTCTTTTTCGTCCCGTATAGCATATACCTTTTCGGCGGCGCGTTTCGTCTGCGCTTGACGAAGGCTGTTGAGATGGAAGAATTTGCCGTTGTGGGCAGTCTGCCGATGCTCAAACGTCATCGCAGTCGGAAGCAACGCGTACGCCCGCCCTTGTTGGTTGCCGACGACTCAACCGACGACGTCAACGATGCCTATCGACTGATGCGCACCAACCTCGACTTCCTCTTTGCCGACCGCCGATGTCCGGTTGTGTCGGTGGCGAGCCTCAACGACCCGTTGCTTTGCGCTACGGTGGCTTTGAACTTGGCAAAAGCCTATGCCATCAAAGGTTCGCGCGTCCTTCTCGTCGATTTGGACTTGCGTTTCAGCCTGCTTGCGCTCGCCGACCGAGGCGCAACATCGGTGCTCAACGGCAGCGATAGCGTTGCTGATTCGATTGACCGGAATGAATACGAGGGCATCGATTTGCTTGCCGCCGGACCGCAAGCGCCCAATCCCTCGGAACTACTCGATATGGGACTTGCGCGTCTCGACATCGACGCATTGCGCTCGCAATACGATTGCATAATCGTCAACAGCGGACAAATCGCGAGCCATGCCGATGCTTTCTTGTCGAGCAAAATTGCCGATATGACAATTCTCGCGCTGCGCAGCGGCATGCCGGTAAGCTACCTTCAAACCCTGAAAAAGTTAGCCTCAAGCAACGAATTGCCGAGGCTAAGTCTTGCACTATGCGGCTTCGACGCCAAGAAGCGCAGATAGGCGCCGCATATTATTGTCTTGCATTATGCGGCTTCGACGCCAAGAAGCGCAGATTGTCGCATCTAACGGCGGTTGATGCCGAGCCGCTCCAATCCTGCCAATACATCTTTGTTTTTCATAAACGTATCCCAAATAAATTGGGAGCGGTAGTTTTCTATCATCACTACAATAGGACCTTGGTCGATTGCGAGATACGACTTGACGATTTGTCGTTCCGACGTCACGCTGAGGTTCAACGCGTCGTAGAAGCCGTATTCGCCGAACATTCGGTCGCCCAAGTCGCGGTAGAGATATTTGACAACCGCCATCGACTCTTCCGGCGTGTAGGGTATTGACGAAATTGCCGCAGTGGGCGAAATCGTGCCGTTGTCGTTCGACGGCGAGTGTGCCGCATAGCCGTCGACGGGGCAGTCGCTGGCGGTCAGACCCCACAGGTTTTCACCGTAGCCGATGAATTTGCTTGGATTGTCGATACAGTAAGCGCGATTGATGAGCGTATGTGCTTTGTTCTGCTCGAAGTAGTTGCTGCAAACGCTGTCGCCCAATCCGCGCGGGTCAAGTCCGAGGAATGTGTAGTGTGCAAAGAAGAGCGGACCGCCAAGCGATGCGGCATTGCCGATAGGCAGTTCGATGCCGTGATATTTCACGCCGCAACGGATGTCGCCGCCGCGTTGGAAGCCGTCTTCGTAGAGCGTGCGGTCGATGGGGTAGGTGGGCGACGAGGCGGCGAGAACGTAGGTCATCATCGCTTCGCACCAGCCGGTAATACGCAGATTCAACTCGAATTCGTAGTTGGGCGACCAGTGCCACATCAGCGCACCCGAGCGCACGAAGTGTGTCCACTCGATTTCCGACCAGAGTCGGTCGATGTCGGCAACGAGCGTGCTCTCGTCGGCATTAGCGCCTTCGGCAAAGTATTCGCGCGCGGTGAGCAGTCCTTCGAAGAGGAAACTCGTTTCGACCAAGTCGGCGCCGTCGTCTTTTTGGCTGAACGGTTGTACGGTGGCTGTGCTGCCGTTATACCAGTGTGCGTATGCGCCGTGAAAGCGCGGTGCAATCTTCAGAAAGTCGACAATTTTGCGAATTTGCTTGTATGCGTTGTTGCGCGACAGGTAGCCGCGGTGCGCTCCGGCAACGATAGCCATCACGCCGAAGCCCGAGCCGCCGGTTGTGACGATGTCGCCGCTTGTGTTGCGTTCGCGCGCCATGCCGCACGGGTGTGCAAGGTCGGTAAAGTAGCGCAGCGTGGTGCGCTCTACCAGGTCGAGAATCTGCTCGTCGCTGAGCAGGCAGATGCGCGTTTTTTGTTCGCCGGTGATTGCCGGCGTCGAGTAGATGTCGCCGCCTCCGGCTACCATGCGGTAGGCAACCGTGGTGTTGTCGGCTTCGCTCGACAGGTTGTCGACGTACGACTTCGACGTGTTCGATTCCGCAATTTTTACGTACGATGAACTGCCGATTTTGCGCCAAATGTCGACAGCACGGTCGTCGGTCCACGTGAGCGTGACGATGCCGTGGTCTTCGTTGAGCGTGAAACTGATTAAACTGTCGTCCGGCTTCGGGTCGGGTGACGAACTGTCGTCGGAGCAACTCCATAGCGAGAATATGGAGGCGAAAAGTAATAAGATTTGAAATTTTTTCATAGAAATATTTTTTGTCATTAGTAATTATTGAATTGCTTTGCACAACAAAGATAATGATTTCCGGCGAACTTTTATGCTATACCGACACTAAAAAAGAGTCTGTGCTCCGATTGAAGCACAGACTCTGAACAAAGTTTAGCCCTTTCGTGACTGAATAGTCTGAATAATGCAGGCTTGGTAGAAATTTCTATTTAACGATTTTTACCGATTTCGTAGCATTGCCGACTTTTACGTTGACGATGTAGAGACCGCGAGCGAAGTCGCTGATGTTGATAGCGGTGGTGCCTGTTGCGGGTGCTGCGGAAGCCACTTTCGTGCCGGCTGCGTTGTAGACGTCGATGGCGTTGATAGCGGTCGGTGCTGCAACATTGATGGTGTTGCCCGAGCGGTATACGCGGATAGCGTTAGCGTCGATTGTGCCTACTGCGCCGGAACTGATGGTGATGTCGTCAATCTTGGCATTGCGAACTGCTTCACTGTCGAACTTGTTGAATTCCATGCTGTCGAAG
>JAQXVL010000229.1 GCA_029224905.1 Bacteroidales bacterium | reverse complement strand
AGGGTTAGGCTGTTCGCCTATTAAAGTGGCACGCGAGCTGGGTTCAGAACGTCGTGAGACAGTTCGGTCTCTATCTGTTGTGGGCGTAGGAGATTTGCGGGGATCCGACACTAGTACGAGAGGACCGTGTTGGACCGACCTACGGCGAACCGGTTGTACCGCCAGGTGCACGGCCGGGTAACCGCGTCGGGGACGGATAAGCGCTGAAAGCATCTAAGCGCGAAGCCAACCTCAAGATAAGATCTCCATGAGGGCCGTTGGAGACGACAACGTCGATAGGCTGCAGGTGTAAAGTCAGCAATGGCAAAGCCGAGCAGTACTAATAGCCCGAAAGCTTTTCTTCAAAGCCCTTTACCGCAGACACTGCGATAAAGGCAAAACAAAACAATCCGTCGCAAGCGAACGATTTCGAGAACGAAACGAACCGCGCGACGCTTCCATCAGAGTTCACTCTCACCTTATAACGCCGAGGAGGAGCGCGAGGCAGACAGCCAAACGCAACGCAACCAAAGCGAACCGCAAAAGGAAAGGCGGCAATAGCGCGGGGGATCCACCCCTCCCCATTCCGAACAGGGAAGTTAAGCCCCGCCGCGCCGATGGTACTGAGAAATCGGGAGAGTAGGTCACCGCCCCCTTACAGAGGATGAATCACAAACTGGTTCATCCTCTTTTTTTGTCTTTTTTGTTCAAACTTGTTTTACATTTGTTTCGTATTTGCACGAAATTGTGATAACTATGAAATATTTTTCCTATTTTTGCATAGATAATAACAAATATATATCAATACCAAATTTTATGAACCTACTTAAATCGTTATTCGTTCTTGCGGCGATGGCTCTACCGATGCTTTCGCACGCAAATACTTCGTTAACGCTTGACTCTTCTACCAAGGTTGACATGACTTATGGCTCGAACGCAGAGTATGCGGAGATTACTACTACGGGAACCGACCCGCATATTACGACCCTTGCAACGGGCACCATGCACTTGAAGGATGTGCGCCTTGAGTTTTACTATCAAGCGTCGGACGACGTCGACGAGTTGCAACTCTTTTTCCGTGACCCGGAAGCCGAGTCACGTTCTGCAAAGTTTACGGGCATTATGCCTAAAACTTCGGAATGGAAATTCGTTTCCATTAACCTTGCTACTTATCGCAGCAAATTTAACTGGGGTGGCTCGGGCAGCAAACTTCGTATGGACTTTGGCAACAAGAGCGGTGTCAAAATCAAAATCAAGCAACTTGGAATCTACGGACACGTGGCGGTGAGCGATGCTACAAAGAATAGCCAGGCTCGCGCCATTGAAAATTACCTTGCATCCGACTTTGACGCAGAAGTAACGCATGTTGAAGTTACCCAAGACAAGGTGATTATCAGCGGAACGACAACCACGTCGGGCTGCCATCTTGCCGGCGTAACTGCTTACGGCAACACGTTCGAAATGACCGACTATGAGGATGTCGGCGCACTTCCCGTCGGCAATTTTGAGGTTACCGTTGACAGATATTCGAATATTGCAGGCTTTCAATACGACCGCTTGCTCAGCAAATGGGCTATCATCAGCAGCAGTGCAAAAACTCTATCGCATGCGCATTATGCCGACGAAGTCTATGCGATTCGCCATGCTGAGCCCGGCGTACTCAAGACAAAGAAAGGTATCGGCGCTATTACTACCGAGAATATCAGTGAGGTCGACAATTTAGGTTTGAGTTGTACGACGCTGAACATCATTCTCAATACGCTTGTTTCATGCACCGGTCCCAATACCGACCTGCAGTACGTCTATGGCGGCAAACGATACTACATCAACGGTGCAACCCTTTCGAGCCTCGACACCGTTTTGAAGCAGTGCGAAGCGAAAGGCGTTGTGGTAGCCGTTATTCTTCTTGTTCACCCGAACGGCGGTGAGCAAGAGTATGCCACGGCGCTCAGCCACCCGGAATATACAAGCAAAGGGCTTTATTCGATGCCGGATGTGACAAACATCTACGGAACGGAGGTCTATGCGGCAACAGTCGATTTCCTTGCAAACCGTTATTCGCGGAAGGGTAACGGACGTATTCACCACTGGATTTTGCACAACGAAGTCGACCAAAACCTTGTGTGGACCAATATGGGAACGCAGCCGCAAATGCGATATGTCGACACTTACGAAAAATCGATGCGACTCGTGTCGAACATCGTTCGCCAATATGACCCGAATGCTTACGTGCTCGGCTCGTTTACGTCGAGTTGGAACACGGCGCACACTGACTCGGGTAGCGCAAGTTTCGCTGCAAAGAATATGTTGGACAATTTGTTGGTCTACAGTGGCGTCGAAGGCGATTATCGCTGGGGCGTTGCCGCACACCCTTATCCGCAAGATTTTTTCAAGCCTGCTTTCTGGAGCGCCGACACGGACGCGACCTATTCCGAAGGAACAGGCTTCTCAACGTTCAAGAACGTAGAGGTGATTTCCGACTGGATGCTCCGTCGCGAACACTATTATAAAGGAAAAGAAAAACGCATCCTTTTCTTCTCGGAAAATGGCGTAAATGCTGTGAATAACACTTCCGCTAACCTGAATATACAAGCAGCGGGTGCCGCTTGGGTATGGAAGAAGGTGATGCGCAACAGCGGTATCGACGGAATTATGTGGCACAACTGGCGCGACAATTCCGCCGAGGGCTTGCAATTGGGTCTTAGATATGAGAACAATACACCCAAACCGGCGTGGTACGTATGGCAGGCTGCCGGTACGTCGAACGAAAACAATGTGTTCAACCAATATCTTTCGGTTATCGGCGTTAGCAGTTGGGACCAAATCCATCACGGTGTTTCGCCGACGGGCGATAGCAGCTATCGCATTGAATTCGACCAAAGTACAAAAGCCGGTCTTAATTGTTCGTACGATGGCAACTATCAGTATTACACCATTGTGACGACCAACGGCGACCCGAATATAAAAACTCAGAAAAAGACGTACGACCTTTCGGATAACTCAAATGTGCTTACTTTTGAGTATCAAGCAACCAAAGCCTTTGATTTCCAAGTGTTCTTGTCGACAAACGGACTTTTCTATGAGGACCGTAGCTTGAAGTCGCCGCTGCCTGCGTCGACGGAGTGGCGTCGTGCGGAAATCAACATCGCGCCGCTTCGCAAGCAGTACGGCTGGGGCGCGGCAGGCACGAATTTCCGTATCGATTTCGGCTCAAATTCAGGCGTTACAATCAAAGTTCGTCATATGTGTATGACCTCAGGACTCTGTATGGCATACGAAAAGATGTCGATTTCAGGGAACTGCAACCAGTGTACTATTTCGAATGATGCGGCTACAGGCGTTTCTACAGTAGTTACTTCTACCGGCGGCGACCCGTTCTTCTACTCAAATAAGCTGAATTCTACCCTCGACGAGGATGCGAATACCCTGATGTTTGAATATCAAGCGTCGGCAAATATTACCGATTTCAGAGCATATTTTGTGGATTATGCTGCCGAAGTGCGAAGCGTAAGTTTTGGCAATCTTGCAGCAACAAATACATGGAAAAAAGCTTCCGTCGACATTTCAAACTTACGCAAGACTTGTGGCTGGGGATTTGAAGGCGACTATATTCGCCTCGACCCGGGTACTGCATCGGGATTGACGTTTAAGATTCGTAATTTGTGCATCAACAAAGGCGAATACGGACCTGCCGAATTCCTTACGGTCGATAATATTGGAGCGAACGATTTGTCGATAAGTCGCGATGCGAACTTCTTACCGACGGAGACCGAGTCTCTTAGCGGAGTGGACCTCTCTTACAATTCTTGGTATATGAACACAATCGGTTCCGACCCGTATTTCCGCACAAATCCGCTGACGAAGAACCTCACAAGCGATGCAACCAAACTCACGTTTGAATATACGTCGACTGTCGACGTTGAGCCGCTCGAGCTATTCTTCCTCCATCCGGAATCGGCTACGCGCTCTAAGAAGTTCACAGGCGTGATGCCTTCGTCGAGCGATTGGCGCAAGGTGGTTGTCGACTTTGCCGATATCCGCAACTCGTACGGCTGGGGATATGCCGGTGATGTGTTGCGCATCGACATCGGTAACAGCGTAAGCCAGGAAATCTGCATCCGCAATTTGCTCGTCTACAATGGCGACGAAGGTGCTTCGGAAGTGGAAGAATTGAAACCTGTCGATACATTCGCCGTATATGGCACCGCCGGTGGAATCTTGATTAAGAGCAGTGCTAAGCAACCGTTCTCTATCTTCAACCTCTATGGCGTTCGCTTGCAACGCATCGAAGTCGAAGGCTCGCGTTTCGTTCCGCTCACTTCCGGTATGTATATCGTAAACGGAAAGAAAGTAATAGTTAGATAGTTTTGGCGTTCGTACGCCCTACAAAAAATCAGACCTTTCGGGCATCCGGAGGGTCTGATTTTTTTATGGCTTGACGAAAAGTTCTAAACTTTTCGGCGGGGGAATGCGTCGATGAAGCTGCCGGGGGTAATGTTCCAAATGGTAACGCCGCGGGCGTTGGCATAGTCGCGAATGAGGAAATATGAGCGAAACGCGATGTAGAACGAGTGAATGATTTTGTGCAGCGGATAGTTGAGATATTCCGTGCGGATTCGTTGCTGTTCGCCTTGGCTGTCGGAGTAGAAATGCGGTTGTACCGACACTACGTTGTTGTCGTCGTCGACGGCGATTGTTTTCATCCACGAATGGTCGGCTCCGGCGATGTAGATTTCGTTGAACCCGGCGGCGATGGCGAGCATCAGCGACGGGATAAGGACGTTACGCGGGCGGGGCATGCCCAGTCCGGCGCGATAGGCGGCGTGGCGGAACGGGCGGAAGCCTTCGACGGGGGTCAGGTTGTAGCGCTCGACGGTGATGTTGGGGTTGTTGCAACCGAAAGGCAGCCGGCGCACCGAGCGTGGCACGTAGAGCACGATTTGCCAGTCGGCGCGCGCCAGGTTTTGCCAGAGCGTTCGCACGTTCTGCGCGTCGCTGTTGAAGAAGTGCGGGTCGGCGAGCACGTAGTACTCGGGTCGCAGGTCGAAGAATTGCGGCGTCGTGGCGGCGAAGTTGACGGCGAGAAGTTTGTGGCTACGCAGAAAGTCGGCAGATTCGGCGAGCGTTTGATTGAGCGACGGGCCGTTGCCGAGCACCACTATAGAGCCGCTGTCGCGATGCGACAGAGAGCCGTATCGCGACAGTAACGCTATTTTGATTATTCCGGCAAGGGTATCGCCCAGGCGGCTGCAAAAGGCAGAAATTGAGTCAAGTTTGCTCATTATTTTTTGCGATTTTTACGCAGACGGAGCACTTGTACGGAGCGCGCGGGGATATAAAGTTTGAGCCATCCGAGACCGTGAGGCGCGTAGAGCGGGTCGTGCTGAGTGAAATGGTTTACCGAGCCGTCGATGTTGCCGTAGCCGCCGTATTCGGGGTCGTCGGAGTCGAGCACGTGTTCATATTCGCCGATTGGGGCGAGGAATCCGTAGTCGGTAAACGATTTCGTCGGGTTGAAGTTGAACACAAACACCAGGTCGCGGCGCTTGAATGCCAAGATTTGGTCGTCGTCTTTGTCCCAGAGCTTTTCGACGGGCGACGATTGGAAGAAGCGCGTTTTGCGCACGAGGTGGATGATGTCTTGGTCGAATTTTCCGAGGAAACGATATTTGAGGTCTTGACGGTCGACGAGGTCCCATTGGCGGCGAGCGTATTTGTACGACCAGCCGTTGCCTTCACGCGGGAAGTCAATCCATTCGGGGTGTCCGAATTCGTTGCCCATAAAGTTAAGGTAACCGCCGTTGATGGTTGCGAGCGTAACGAGGCGAATCATCTTATGGAGGGCGATACCGCGGTCGACGGTGTAGTTGTTGTCGCCGACCATCATATGCCAATACATATCGGAGTCGATAAGGCGGAAGATGATAGTTTTGTCGCCGACGAGCGCTTGGTCGTGGCTTTCGGCGTAGTTGATGGTCTTTTCGTCGGCGCGACGGTTGGTGAGTTCCCAGAAGATTGCCGTCGGCTTCCAGTCTTCGTCTTTTTTCTCCTTGATAGTCTTAATCCAGAAGTCGGGGACGCCCATAGCCATGCGGTAGTCGAATCCGATGCCGCCGTCTTCGAATTTGTTAGCCAGTCCGGGCATACCGCTCATCTCTTCGGCAATTGTTATTGCGTGCGGATTTACGGCATGGATAAGTCGGTTGGCAAGCGTGAGATATGTAATGGCGTTGGTGTCTTGACCGCCGTTGTAGTAGTCGTCGTAGGAGCCGAATGCTTGTCCGAGACCGTGGTTATAGTAGAGCATCGAGGTGACGCCGTCGAAGCGGAAGCCGTCGAAGCGGAATTCTTCAAGCCAGTATTTGCAGTTTGAGAGCAGGAAGTGGAGCACTTCGTTTTTGCCGTAGTCGAAGCAGAGGGAGTCCCACGCAGGGTGTTCGCGGCGCGAATCGCCGTAGAAGTATTGGTTGTATGAACCGTCGAAGCGACCGAGACCTTCGATTTCGTTTTTGACGGCGTGCGAGTGCACAATGTCCATAATCACGGCAATGCCGAGGCGGTGTGCTTCGTCGATAAGGTGACGGAGCTGGTCGGGCGTACCGAAACGGCTTGACGGGGCGAAGAAACTCGACACGTGGTAGCCGAACGAGCCGTAGTAGGGGTGCTCTTGGATAGCCATAATCTGGATGGCGTTATAACCGTCGGCGGCAACGCGCGGCAGGATATTTTCGCGGAATTCGTCGTAGGTGCCTACGCCTTCGCGGTTTTGCGCCATACCGATGTGGCACTCGTAGATGAGCAGCGGATTGGTGTGCGGACGGAAGTTGTCGACTTTGAATTTATATGGACGTTTGGGGTCCCAGACTTCCGCAGAGAAGATGTAGGTGTTTTCGTCTTGGACGGTGCGTTGCGAGTAAGCGGGGATACGTTCGCCGGAGCCGCCGTCCCACTTGACGGCGAGTTTGTAGAGGTCGCCGTGGTGGAGCACGTCTTTGTCGAGATTAATCTCCCAGACGCCGCCGTCGAGGCGCGTCAAGCGAAATTCCGGCAGTTCGTGCCATTCGGAGAATGTACCGATAAGGATTACTTCGGTTGCATTTGGCGCCCATTCGCGGAAGACCCAGCCACGTTTGGTCTTGTGCAAGCCGAAATACTTATGTGCATTAGCGAAATCCACGAGATTTCCATTCTTTCCAACGAGGTCTGCCTCTTTGCGTAATGCGTCGTTGTGGCGACCGTTAATAGCGTCGGCATAGGGGGCAAGCCACGGGTCGTGGCGGATGATGCCTAATGTTTTTTCCATAGGTTGTTAGAGTCTACGTATTGGTAATTATCCACAAATATACAAATTATGCGTTGGCTCGCAAATTTTTTTGTCGTCAAAAAATATTATTTATAAATTTTCTTTATCTTTGTGGTTGTGTGTTAACAATTGACAAACCTCAACAACATTTTTTTTGAAGTCATTTTTAACATTATACCTACCTTATAATTTTTGTATGAAAAAACTACTTATTCTGTTTATGCTCATCGTTGTGACATCGATGACATCGATGAGGTCGGAAATTCGCAAGAGCCAGGTTGCTTTTGCCGACCCATACATTTTGCTCGACGGCGACTACTACTATGCATATGGCACGAACCATGCCGACGGCATCGAGTGTTGGCGCTCGACCAACTTGGTCGGCTGGGAATATATGGGTCTTGCGTTGCACAAGAATAACTGTACGGAGAAGCAGTGGTTCTGGGCTCCGGAAGTGTATCACAAAAACGGCAAGTATTATATGTATTATTCAGCCAACGAGCACTTGTTTGTGGCTACTTCCAATTCGCCGACGGGACCGTTCTATCAGCAGGGCGGCTACCAGACGCAGAACATACTCGGCAGCGAAAAGTGTATCGACTCGCACGTGTTCTTCGACGATGACGGCTCGGCGTGGATGTTCTTTGCACGCTTTGTGCCCGACGAACGCATCTACTCGTGTCGGCTTAGCAGCGACTTGATAACGCCCGTAAGCGGCACACTACGGCAATGTCTAAGTGTGACCGAAGCGTGGGAAAATATTTGGCCTAAGGTTGTTGAAGGTCCGAACGTCATTAAGCGGAACGGCATCTACTACCTTACCTATTCGGCAAACAGTTACGAGAGTCACGACTACGCCGTGGGCTATGCCACGACGACCAATCTGGCTTCCGGCACATGGACAAAATATAGCAGCAACCCGATTTTGCGACGCGTGGAAGACATGGTCGGTTGCGGACACCATTCGCTCTTCTACGACAAGGTGGGTAATCTGAAAATCGCTTACCACTCGCATTATTCGACGTCGAGCATTCATCCGCGATTGCTCTACTTCGGCGATATGTATTTCGAAGGCAACGTGTTGCGCTTCAACTACGGCATCCAGTCGCTGCGTCCGCTGCAGGCTACCGAGGCGCTTTCGTACATTACCGAGCGGTGGAACTTCTCTGACCTGCGTGCTAACCCGACAGCAAAGGGCTACGATGCGCGAAAGGTGCGAAACATTGCCTATAAAGACGGCAAACTCTATTGCGTCTACGACCACGATAATATTAAGGTAATCAGCGCTGAAACCGGCGACGATTTGGGCAATCTCAAGACGGGCGATATTTGCCAAGGCGGCACTCGCCGGTTTTGCGACGTCAAGGTGTTCAACGGTCATGTTGTGGCGTGCAACCTCGCCCTCGCCGGCGAAGAACTGCGCATCTACACTTGGGACAACGACAATGCCGAACCACGCCTGCTTATGTCGACAACCGACTTCTACGGTGCACCTCGTCTCGGCGACTGCCTGGAGATTGCTCCCAACAGCAACTGGGACAATAATTTGTGGATTAACTTCTGCAACGACGACGGCAGCAAAACGCGCGTCATCGAATATCATTTCGATGGCAACGGCTGGGCGAGCAACGCCTGGGAAGTGACTACCGACGGCACTAACCAATTCAAGACCGGACCGACGGCACGCGCTTATCCCAATGGCGGCGTTTGGTGGATTGACGGTATGGATTGTAAGCCTTCTTTCTTTGTGATAAGGGACGGCAAACTCGTGCGCCAAGTCGAAATCAGAGACGTCGGCAACCTTGGCTCGTGCCATCACGAATTCAACTTCCGCGGCTATAAATATTCGGTCAACCTCAAATACGACGGCGAATACTTCGGTCGCGCGCGAATCCAGATGGACGATGCCGGCGACTACAGCCACACCACTTGGCTTGGCGAATACCCGTGGCAAGGCTTCAGTTCGACCAACAAAAACGACTACGGCACCGGCGACATCATTGTCGACACCGACGGCAACAACTACGTTCGCTTGTTTGTGTGCTGTCGCGGCGAGGGCCTCGCTTGCTTTGCGCAAGGCAATCCTCCGGAGTTCAAGCCTACGTATCTCGGTGGCTTCAACCTCCAAGAGCAATGGAATTGCTCCGAAAATGCCCAAACGCTCTTCGACAAGGGCTATGACGCTTCGAAAATCAACAACTTCTGCTACGGCAACGGCAAACTATACTGCGTATACGACCATAGCGTTATCAAAACTCTCGACGCGCAAACCGGCGAATATTTGGGCGATATGCCGATGTCTGATATCGTTGCCGGCGGAACGTACGCGCTTAGCGATGTCGTGTTTGCCGACGGTCACCTAATTGCTTGCAACTATGCTCGCTCTGGCGAAGATTTCCGCATCTACAGTTGGGCTGACGATATGCTCGAGCCGGAATTGCTCCACCACACAACCGACCTCGGCGGGGCTAACGCTCTCGGTAAATGTATGGAAGTGTCGGGCGACGCTTCGTATGCAAGAGATATATGGCTTACCTTCGGTGAAGACAACGGCGAACGTACGACCATCTACGAACTGCATCGCGACATCAACAAAAATTGGGAACTGAAAACCACTCGCGTCAAGATTGACGCCTCGACCGAACTTCGCGCCGGCGACAACTGCCGCGTATATCCTATGGGCGGTCCGTTCTGGATTGACGGAAACGACTGTCAGCCGTTGAACTTTAACTATAATGCCGACGCCGGATGCTTGACCAAGTCGCTCGAAGTGCCGACAGGTGACTCTTGGGGCGGAGCCCATAAGGCTCAATTCTGGGGCAATACGAAATATTCGTTCGACATCAAATTCGATGAAAAGAAAAATGGTCGAATTCGCCTGATTACCGACAACAACGGCGACTACTCCAACAATACGCTTATCGGCGAATATCCTTCCGCCGGATTGGGTAGCACGGTCAATACTTCGGGTGCCGGCGACCTTATTGTTCGCTCAAACGGCATAAACTACGTCGAGGCTTGGGTGTTTGCCGAAGGGCAAGGCATCGCGTACTATTCGTTGGGCATCGTCAATCGCGTTGTGCCCAAGCCGACCGGTAAGTTGCAACCTGTCGAAAAGTGGAATCTCTCCGAACGCCGCGGAAACGCTACGTCGAAAGGCTACGACGCTTCGAAGATTCGCAATTTCAGTTATATGGACGGCAAACTCTATTGCGTCTACAACAACAGTCAAATCAAGGTACTCAATGCGCAAACCGGCGAAGATTTGGGCAATTTGCGACTTGGCTCTGTCGTTGCCGGCGGTACGCTTACGCTCAGCGACGTCAAGTGCTTCCAAGGTCACGTCATTGCTTGCAACCTCGCAAAACCTGGCGAAGAGTTCCGCCTCTACGCTTGGGACGGCGATAAGCAAGACCCGTATTTGCTCTATTCGACGACCGACTTCCAAGGCTGTACGAGTCTGGGCGAAGCCGTTATTCCCGCTGAGGATAGTTTCTTCGACACAAGTTTCTGGCTGAACCTCTGCAACGACAACGGCACGGCCTCGACCGTCGTCGAACTTCATCGCAACAAAGAAGGAGTTTGGAACAAGTATCACCGCAAACTCACTACCGACGGCACGAGCTACTTCCACGTCGGTGCAAACGCTCGCGCTTATCCTAACGGCGGCGTTTGGTGGATTAACGGCAACGACTGCCAGCCGACATTTTGCTCGTGGAGCAACGGCGGCGGCTCGCCGATCAGCATAAATGTGACACACAGCCTCGGCGAACCGTGGGGCAACTCTTACCACGAATTCAATTTCGCCGGCAATCGCTATGCTGTTGTGCCTCAATTCGAAAGCCGCACCGGCGACGACCCGTCGACGTTCTACCGCAACTGCCGTATGCGCTTCGATGTGGCTAACAACGACGACCATACAGGTCTTATCAATTGCGGCTCTTACCCGGCTGACGGCCTCGGCGATGCGCAGAATCCCGACTGCACGGCTGATGCGATGATTAACACCGACGGAAGTTCTTTCGTTGAGGCTTGGGTGTTCTCGACCAATCAAGGTCTTGCTTACTACACTTGGGGCAACGTGCCTGCTCAGAATCCGCAGCCGCTGCCTGACCCGACCCCAACGCCCGACCCGGAACCGACTCCCGACCCGGCGCCGTTCGACGATGATATTACCGCTATGACCGAAGTTTGGAACTTCTCGGGCAATGCTTCGCTCGGCTCGTGGCTTGACATTTCCGACGATTATATCCGCACGATTGCTTACAAAGACGGCAAAATCTACGCCCTCCACTGCAAAAACGGCGGCACTCCGGCTATCAAGATTATCGACGCCTACACCGGCGCGCAAACGGGTTCGTTGAGCGTAAACGGTATCCAAAATGCGCTCTTCAAACTCTCAGGCATCGCAGTTATGGGCGGAAAAATCGTTGCTTCGAGCATCTCGTCGGCCAACACTAATTTCTACATCTACATTTGGGACAACGATTCGTCAGACCCGCGTGTCCTCGTTACCGACTCGACGCACGACGGTGAAGTCGTCGGCGCACAACTCTCCGTGAGCGGTGACTTGAACAATGGACGTTTGTGGATTAA
>JAQXVL010000228.1 GCA_029224905.1 Bacteroidales bacterium | reverse complement strand
GCAGTTTCATACTGTCAAGACAACGGGCAACTATTCTTCAATGAAGAATACTCGTGGACAGGCCACACAAAAACCGTAGAAACGGGGCGTTTTTGGCCAAACAATCGTACATTGGTATTCTGCGCCGACGCTTTGCAAGAGTTGAAAAACTTTGGCATTACGGGAGCAACCCAGAACCCGGTTGTTACTTTCAACCCAACCTACACTATGTCGGACGACGGCAAAGTTACAGGCACATTCAACTACACATCGCCCATAAGCAATACGGATATTAGCAACCATTGGTATGACGCACTCTTCCAGCCCGACCCGATAGTAGCCATCACGCCCAACCAGACTAAAAAGGAAACATCAGTACCGTTGAAGTTCCACCACCCGTTGGCTGCAATACGCTTCAGAGTGGGAAGCGTACCCGAGCACATCATAGTGCGCGACACATATCTTAAAAAACTATGCCAAAAAGGCGATTGCTCGTTTGTGGCATCCGGCTCCGACGACATCACATTCACGTGGACAAATCAAAACACCGTGGTAGATTATATCCAATCGAACTGGAAAGTTGTAAAGAAGAATACAACAGGTGGTACGGACATTCACAGAGACGGCTCGGTTTTCGACGACTGCACGTTCTTCGTCGTTCCGCAACCATTGAGTGATGCCGAATTAGGCTTCGACTACCACGTGGCAGAAAAGAGAGATAAAACAAACACGACAGACGAAGCAACCATTCCGACTACGACTGTCACAGAAGCAACACGCCAGACCATCTTCAAAGCCTTTAAAGATTTCGGATTGACCGAACTTAAAGCCGACACGCGCTACACGTTTACACTCTCGTTAGCGGGCTCGATGGGCATCAGTGTAACCGACAACCTCGACCTCGAGAACAAAATTAAGAATAACGTCGTAATACAAAACACCGGAACAAGCACGGGCTATGTTCGCGCGGCAATTGTCGGCTGGTGGAAAAACAACTCCAACAACATCGTAGCGCCTTGGAACGACCTTCCCGGCGAATCGTGCACCTACGGCGAATACCAATTGCCGGGAGAATGGTCTTCAAACTGGAAAAAAGGCGCAGACGGATTTTTCTACCACCGCTACACCGTACTTCCCAAGGAAAAACTCGAAGGAGGAAAAGCACTCTTCACGTCATACACGTTGACCGGTAGTGCTCCGGTGACCGGCGCATTGCTCGAAATCGACATCGTGGCGCAAATAATCCGCATCGACGCCGACTTGGGAGCATACGGATGGATTTTCCCAGCGTGGTAAACGGCGTAGCCGTGGTTATTGGTTATTGGTTATTGGTTAGAGGGACGAGAACCTCACCGCTGAAGATAACGTAGGGTCGCGGCACGAGCGATGGGGCATCATCATCGTGTCGAAGATACGATGATGATTGGAGCTTCGGAGATGCTCGGTCGTGATAGAGACAGTAGACGCCCGATATGCGACCACAACCGAACCTCTCCGAGGTTCGAGATTGAGGGGATACTTTTCCCCATGTTAACCCTCTCCGAGGCTGAACATGGGGTTTACCACAACGGGAACGTCTCCGACGCTCCCAATCCACAGCGTATCTACGACACGCTGTGGATGCAGGCCTGCCCGGTCGCACCAAGGCGCGACCCTACGGCAGACGTTGCAGGCGGAGGTATTCTCCACACCCATACCCGGTCGCACCAAGGCGCGACCCTACGGCGGACGTACCAGGCGCGGTTATTGGGTTATTGGGCTACACCCTGTTCCCGATTCCCGCACCGGATAACCGACGAACAAAAAAGACTACTTTTATGAAACATTTCATCAAATATCTACTATTATCCATCTTACCTTTGCTCTTCACCTCATGCCATGACGTGGAGGAATATGCCAACAATCCGCAGGGCAATTTCGAAGCACTCTGGACAATTCTCGACGAACACTACTGCTTTTTCGAATACAAAGGCGTTGACTGGCAAGCCGTTAAGACCGAATATGCCGCTAAGATTTCGCCGACGATGACTTCCGAAGAACTCTTCCGCGTGCTCAGCGACATGCTCAAGACCCTCCAAGACGGTCACACCAATCTGATGTCGACCTTCGACGTGTCGCGCTACTGGATTTGGGAACAATACCCGACCAACTACGACGAACGTCTCATCCGCGAACACTACCTCAACTTCGACTATCGGCGCGTCAACGGCATCGACTACCAAATACTGAAGAACAACATCGGCTACATGCACTACGAGTCGTTCGAAAACAGCATCGGCGAAGGCAACCTCGACCTCGTGCTTGCCTACCTCGCCACCACCGACGGACTCATCATAGACGTACGCGACAACGGCGGCGGACTGCTCCCCAATGCCGAAATTCTCGCCCGACGATTTATGAAAGAGAAAACCCTCGCCGGGTACATCAGCCACAAGCGCGGCCCTGCCCACGACGACTTCTCCGAGCCCTACGCTTACTACCTTGAGCCATCGACGTCGCACGTGCGCTACTATAAACCCGTAGTTGTGCTCACCAACCGCGCCACATTCAGCGCCGCCAACAACTTTGTGTCGATAATGAAGACCCTCCCCGGCGTGCGCATCGTAGGCGACACCACCGGCGGCGGCTGCGGAATGCCCTTCACCTCAGAGCTCCCCAACGGCTGGGGAGTGCGTTTCAGCGCAGCACCAATATACGACGCCGACCGCCGTCTCACCGAATTCGGCGTCGACCCCTCCGAAGGCTGCCGCATCGACATGACCGACGAAGACCGACTAAACGGACGCGACACAATCCTCGAAAAAGCCTTCGAAGTAATCAAGAGCCTGCTTTAAATCTCTAATTCGATGCTATAGCCTGCCTTTTTCCGACAAATATTTTCACAATAGCGAAACAATTACTATCTTTGCAAAAACAAAGAGAGTATGAATCGTAATATTTCGTATTCGGTAAACGACAAAAACGAAATGATATGCTTTTCCGACGCGGAGCCTGCTCACAAAGCGGGTTCGACGTCGGAAATTCTCTATAAAAAAGACAAATTAGCAACAATTCCAAGAAGGTATATATGATAGAGACAGTAAAAGCCGTGCTCGAATTGGAAGACGGGACAGTGTATGAAGGAAAATCGTTCGGTAGCCGCAAAGCGTGCGCCGGCGAAGTAGTGTTCAACACAGCGATGACAGGCTATCCCGAAAGCCTCACCGACCCGTCGTACAAAGGGCAAATCTTAGTGACAACCTATCCGCTGGCGGGCAACTACGGAGTGCCGCCGACAACAGCCGTCGCCGACGGGCTTGAGCGATATGTCGAGAGCGAACGCATCCACCCGGAAGCCATCGTCTGCCAAGACTACTCATTCCGCTACAGCCACTGGCTTGCAGAACGCAGCCTCGCCGACTGGCTCGAAGCCGAAAACGTGGCAGGCATCTACGGCATCGACACCCGCGCGCTCACCAAGCGCCTCCGCGAGAAAGGCTCGATGCTCGGACGCATCACCGTTGAAGGCTGCACGCCGACCGACTTCGACGACCCCAACAGCCGTAACCTCGTGGCAGAAGCAAGTTGCACGAAAGTAATCACCTACGGCAGCGGCGACAAGACAGTGGTGCTCGTCGACTGCGGCGTGAAAAACAACATCATACGCTCGCTCGTGCGCCGCGGCGTCAACGTGGTGCGCGTGCCCTGGAACTACGACTTCTCGACAATCGACTACGACGGCTTGTTCATCTCCAACGGCCCCGGCGATCCCGCCATGGCAGAACAGACCGTAGCCAACATCCGCAAATCCCTCGGAGGCGACCGCCCCGTGTGCGGCATCTGCATGGGCAACCAACTGCTCGCCAAAGCCGCCGGAGCAACCACCTACAAACTCAAATACGGCCACCGCAGCCACAACCAGCCGGTGCGCCAAGTGGGCACAAATCGCTGCTTCATAACGTCGCAAAACCACGGCTTTGCCGTCGACGGCTCTACCCTGCCCGACGACTGGGAACCGCTATTCGTCAACATGAACGACAACACCAACGAAGGCATACGCCATCGCACCAAGCCGTTCTTCTCCGCACAATTCCACCCCGAAGCATGCGGCGGTCCTCTCGACACCGACTTCATCTTCGACGACTTCGTTAAACTCCTCTAAACAATTCGGGTTATGACAGACAATATAAAAAACATAAAGAAAGTATTACTTCTCGGCTCGGGCGCGCTGAAAATCGGTGAAGCCGGCGAATTTGACTACTCCGGCTCACAAGCCCTCAAAGCCCTCAAAGAAGAAGGCATCACCACAGTGCTCATCAACCCCAACATCGCCACCGTACAGACCTCGGAAGGCTTTGCCGACAAAATCTACTTCCTGCCGGTGACACCCTACTTCGTAGAGAAAGTAATCGAAAAAGAGCGTCCACAAGGCATCCTGCTCGCTTTCGGCGGACAGACAGCCCTCAACTGCGGCGTCGAGCTCTATCAATCGGGTACGCTCGAACGCCACGGCGTGGAAGTGCTCGGCACTCCCGTGCAAGCCATTATGGACACCGAAGACCGCGAACTCTTCGTTAAGCGGCTCGACGAAATCGACATAAAAACCATCAAGAGCGAAGCCGTCGACACCATCGACGACGCCCTCGCCGCCGCCGACCGCTTGGGATATCCCGTGATAGTCCGTGCGGCATACGCTCTCGGCGGACTCGGCAGCGGCTTCTGCGACAACCGCGACCAACTCATCGCAATTGCCGAAAAAGCGCTCTCGTTTGCGCCGCAAGTGCTCGTCGAAAAGTCGTTGAAAGGCTGGAAAGAAGTAGAATACGAAGTGGTGCGCGACCGCTACGACAACTGCATCACCGTCTGCAACATGGAAAACTTCGACCCGCTGGGCATCCATACCGGCGAAAGCATCGTCGTTGCGCCGTCGCAGACACTGTCGAACGACGACTACCACCTACTGCGCAGCCTCGCCATCAAGATAATCCGCCACATCGGCATCGTCGGCGAATGCAACGTGCAGTATGCCTACGACCCGCAGTCGATGGACTATCGCGTCATCGAAGTCAACGCCCGCCTGAGCCGCAGTAGCGCCCTTGCCTCCAAAGCCACAGGCTATCCCCTGGCGTTCATAGCCGCCAAACTCGGACTCGGCTACGGACTGTTCGACCTCAAAAACACTGTAACTAAAGTAACGTCGGCATTCTTCGAGCCCGCCCTCGACTACGTAGTATGCAAGATACCGCGCTGGGACCTTGGCAAATTCCACGGCGTGAAGAAAGAAATCGGCTCGTCGATGAAATCCGTCGGCGAAGTGATGGCAATCGGACGCACCTTCGAAGAAGCCATCCAAAAAGGACTCCGCATGATTGGACAAGGCATGCACGGATTTATCGAAAACAAAGCCATCAACGTCGGCGACATCGACCAAGCCCTCAAAGAGCCGACCGACAAGCGCATCTTCGTCATCGAATCGGCATTCCGCAAAGGCTACGACGTAGAGAAAGTGCACGAACTGACGAAAATCGACCGCTGGTTCCTCTACCGCCTCTACAACCTGCTGACCACGGCACGTCGACTCGAAGACTACAGCAATCTGAACGACCTGCCCGCAGAACTGATACGCACAGCGAAAGAGCAAGGCTTCACCGACTTTCAGATAGCGCGCGCCGTGCTCAAAAGCAGTATGGACAACGCCTCGCTGCTCGAAATGCGCAACCTGCGCAAAAGCCTCGGCATAACCCCGGTGGTGAAACAAATCGACACCCTCGGCGCCGAATATCCCGCACAGACCAACTACCTCTACCTGACCTACAACGGTAGCGAACACGACATCGACTACGAGGGCGACGGCCGCTCGGTCGTTGTGCTCGGCTCCGGCGCATACCGCATCGGCAGCAGCGTAGAGTTCGACTGGTGTAGCGTCAACGCGCTTATGACCGTCCAACGCGAAGGCTGGCGCAGCGTGATGATAAACTACAACCCCGAGACCGTGTCGACCGACTACGATATGTGCGACCGTCTCTACTTCGACGAGTTGACCTACGAGCGCGTGATGGACATCATCGACCTCGAAACGCCCCACGGCGTAATACTCTCCACCGGCGGACAAATCCCCAACAACCTGGCAACACGCCTCGACGCAGCCGGAGTGAACATCCTCGGCACGTCGGCGAAAAGCATCGACAACGCCGAAGACCGCCACAAATTCTCGTCGATGCTCGACCGACTCGGCATCGACCAACCGCGCTGGCGCGAATTGACATCGATGGCCGACATCGAAGAATTTGTCGGCGAAGTGGGCTATCCCGTGCTCGTCCGACCGTCGTACGTGCTCTCCGGCGCCGCTATGAACGTATGCTCTAACGACGACGAACTCGAGCGATTCCTCAAACTCGCGGCAAACGTGTCGAAAGAGCATCCGGTGGTCGTAACCGAGTTTATACAACATGCTAAAGAAATCGAGATGGACGCCGTGGCACAAAACGGCGAAATCAAAGCCTACGCCATCTCCGAACATATCGAGTTTGCCGGCGTACACTCCGGCGACGCAACCATCCAATTCCCGCCGCAGAAACTCTACGTCGAGACCGTGCGCCGCATCAAAAAGATTTCGAGCCAAATCGCCAAGGCACTCAACATCTCCGGACCGTTCAACATACAGTATCTTGCCAAGAACAACGACATCAAGGTGATAGAATGCAACCTACGCGCATCCCGGAGCTTCCCCTTCGTGTCGAAAGTGCTGAAAATCAACTTTATCGACCTCGCCACACGCGTAATGCTCGGCATCGACGTAGAGCGACCCGGCGGCAGCGCCTTCGACCTCGACTACGTCGGCATCAAAGCGTCGCAGTTCTCCTTCTCGCGACTGCAAGGCGCCGACCCGGTGCTCGGAGTCGACATGTCGTCGACCGGCGAAGTGGGATGCTTGGGCGACGACACGTCGGAAGCCATCCTCAAGTCGATGCTCTCCGTAGGCTACAAGATACCGAAGCGCTCGGTGCTGCTCAGCACAGGTTCTGCCAAGCAGAAAGCCGACATGCTCGATGCAGCAGCCACACTCTACGAAATGGGCTACAAAATCTACGCCACAGGCGGTACGTATAAGTATCTCATCGACAACAACATACCGGCAATCCGCGTGTATTGGCCAAGCGAAATCGGGCAAACACCGCAAGCACTCGAGATGCTCCACAACAAAGAAATCGACATTGTGGTCAACATCCCGAAAAACTTGACAAGCCAAGAGTTGAGCAACGGCTACAAGATACGCCGCGCCGCCATCGACCTCAACGTGCCACTGCTGACCAACGCCCGACTGGCATCGGCTTTTGTCGACGCCATCCACCGCTACAGCATCGACGACATCGAAATAAAATCGTGGGACGAATACTAACAACATAAAAACAAAAGAATATGAAATCAATAAAAGTAACATTGGCAGTATGCGTTGCCTTATGCAGCATCAACGCATTCGCAGCAAAGAAAAAAGCGGTTGAAAAAGCCGATACGTCATTCATTTTCACCGACACAAAAGTCAATCCGACAACGTCGGTCAAAGACCAAAACATCACGGGAACATGCTGGAGCTTCTCCGGCATCTCGTTCTTAGAAGACGAATTGCTCCGCACCGGCAAAGGCGAATACGACCTGTCGGAAATGTACGTCGTGCGCCACTGCTACCTCGATAAAGCCATCAAATACATCCGCTACTACGGCAAAACCAACTTCGCGGAAGGCGGCGGCACAATGGACGTGCCTTTCGTTTGGAAAAACTACGGCATAGTGCCCGACAGCGTCTACACCGGGCTGCAATACGGCGAAGACAAACACGTCCACAGCGAACTCACCCGCGTGCTCACAGCCTACCTCGAAGAAATTGCCAAAAATCCCAACAAAAAGCTCAGCACAAAGTGGTTTGAAGGCTACAAAGGCATCCTCGACGCCTACCTCGGCAAAGAGCCCGAAACATTCACCTACCAAGGAAAAACCTATACCCCGCAATCGTTTGCGCAGTCGTTGGGACTCGATATGGACAACTACATTTCGATAACATCGTATACCCATCACCCATTCTACGAACAATTTGTTCTCGAAATCCCCGATAACTGGCTCAATGCGGCGAGCTACAACGTGCCTCTCGACGAAATGAAAGCCGTGGTCGATAACGCCATCGATGCCGGCTACACAGTGCTTTGGGCTGCCGACGTCAGCGAAAAAGGATTCAAATGGTACGACGGCGTGGCTCTGCTGCCAAAAATCGATATGGCGAAAGCCAAAGAAGGCACCGAACTTTCGCGCTGGGTGAAACTCAAAGACTCCGAAAAACGCGATGCAGCCTACGACTTTAAAGCTCCGGTCGAAGAAGAAACGGTAACGCAAGAATCGCGCCAACGCGGCTTCGACAACTACGAAACCACCGACGACCACGGTATGGTTATCGTTGGCCGCGCCGTTGACCAAAAAGGCAACAAATACTACAAAGTGAAAAATTCGTGGGACAGTGACCACATCTACAAAGGATTTTTCTACGTGTCGGAGCCCTACTTCCTGGCAAAAACAATGAGCATTTTAGTAAACAAAGACGCCGTTCCGCAAACGATTATTTCGAAACTCAAATAAAAGCGAAATTAAGGAACCGCATCGAAAAAAATGGCTTAATGACAAAAGATGCTGTTCCTTAATTTTCTGTATTAAAATATTTTTGTTAATTCATTTAGATTTAGTACTTTTACCAACGAATAATTAACCTTAGTAAATTCATTAATTTTCAATACTAAAAAACAAATTTTATGATGAAAAAAATTACTCAATTAGTAGCAGTCGGCGCTCTTTTAGTGGCAATGTCGGCTAACGCACAAACCCTTACGCAGGATTGGAAGACTACAACAGACATTCCTGCTCAGACAAATGCCCGTTTTGGTACAGGTTTTGGTGGTAAAGTTTACACTAACGACAAAAGTAGCAAAACTTTGTACGCCTTTGACGGAACAGAAAGAATAACAGTATCAACCGCTGCCGGTGCTGCTGTAGGTATTGCCGCTGACGATGCCGGCAACCTTATCATCCTTGATGGTTGGGCAGGCGCTGGTGCTATGAAAAGCGTGAAATTATGGAACAAAACAACCGGTGAGATTACAACAATGGCAGTTACCGTTCCCGAAGGAGCAACCGCTGCACGTATGGACGCTATTGGCAAGGTTGTAGGCGACATGTTTAGCGAAACCGGTGCTGCTGCATTCTTTACAGGTAATGCTAATACTGCCGTTTCAAAAATCTTTATTGCTAACGGTGCGCAAGTTGCTGACAAATCGAAAGCAATAGAAACAGGCATTACATTCGACGCTACAACAATTGCAGTTCCTCTTACTAAAGACCCGAAAAGCGACGACATCGTTGTACGCCATCGCTCAAACAAAGATTTTTATTACAATAACGGGACTAAGTGGGTTGCTTACCCAAGAGTTGGCACAGTTTCTGCAAGTTCCGGCGGTACAGTTTTCACTGCTAATGGAACACTTTACACTGTTGAACCTGCGGGAACAAACTACTTTGACGGTTTCCAAATTGTAGACCGTTCAACTGATAAAGTTGTAGCAACTCAAGCAGAAAGTTCAGTAGAAAACAAGCAAGGTTATGGTACTTCTTTGGAGGCTGAAGTAATCGACGAAACAACCGTACGCATCTACCAATTCCATGCAGGTGGCTTTGCAGCACAATACACATTTACCCTTCCCGCACCGAAAGTTGTATACCTCTTAGGTAGCATCGAAGGAGGCGGCAACTGGAATCCGACAGTAGGTCTTGAAGCAAAAGAAACGAGCACAGACGTTTACGAAGCAGATTTCAACGCATGCCCGGGCAACAACTTCAAGATTACTACCCAACTCGGCGATTCAAAAGACGATTGGGATACAGTTAACAGCAACATCTACGGCTTCGAAACCGACAATGCAAACGCTGTAATCGGCGAGAACGCTCTCAAAGCCGGCGGTGGCGCTATCCGCATCGAAGAAGGTGGCTCTTACCACGTTGTCATCAACTTGACAAACACTGAAGCTGCGACTATGACGCTTACAAAGAAACCGATGACGGTATTCCCCGACAAATTCTATGTTGTTGGCAACATCGACGGTCACGCATGGGATCCCTCTTACGGTGAAGCAGTTTTGATGCCGACCGAACAAGAAGGCGTCTACAAGACAGCAGCCAAAGTAACATTCAACAACGATGGCGGCAACGCTTACTTCTCGTTCACTTCAGCATTGGGCGCTAACAATAGCGATTGGACTCCGGTAAACAATAACCAATGGGGTGCAAAAACAGGCAACACTACCCTTGCAAACCAAGGCGACGCATCGTTCTTCTTCAGCCAAGATGCAACCCTCGGCTACTTCGGAAGCGAACACAACTACATCGTGGCTAACGGTTCTTACTACATCGATATCGACATCGTTAACGGCACAGTGACATTGTACGACGGTCTTTCGGGCGTTGGTAGCGTAAAAGCATCGGCTGCTAAGGTTTATGGCCTCAACGGCGAAATCCGCGTAGAAGGTGGCAACATGACATCAATCTTCAACGCAGCAGGTCAAGCAGTAGCACTCAACAGCGCAGAAAAAGCGTTCAACGTTGCTCGCGGCATGTACATCGTTGTAGTCGATGGCAAGGCTCAAAAAGTAATCGTGAAGTAACATACTTCCGCGATAGAAACATCGAAAGAGTTCGGCACACCGCCGGACTCTTTCTTTTTTGTGTGTAGTTTAGGACTCAGCGCACACTATCGGCGAATGGTACAAACAGGAGCAAAATCCAAAAAAGTCATAACTTTTTCGGATTCCATTCCAAGAAAGTCACAACTTTTTCGGAATCCGTTCCAAGAAAGTCATAAAAATCAAACGAGAGTACTTCATAATTCTAAAGCACTCTCGTTCTAATCTATGCGTAAATTGTTTATTATTTCACTCTTTGATAGACATGCAAATAGTCACTAAAACCTTCATCTTCATCAATATAATATCTTATTTTTAGAACATTTTTCGTTAATGACTCAACCTTATACTCTGTTGTATAACCACTTTCTCTCGTCAACGTTAGCCATTGATTTTCTACATCATATACATAAGTTCCTTCCGATTTATGATGCGAACCAGCTTCATCAAATTCATCGATATACGTACCATCTTCATTAAATGTTGTGTAACCATATTCTCCATCTCCCAGGTATTGTTTCCAAACTCCAACTATAGCAGCTTCACCAACCACATCATCGTCGTCATCTCCACAGGAGGTAAAAACAAGACTTAGAGAAAAAGTCATTAGTAACATCGCAAGAAATTTAAATTGTTTCATTTTAGTATAAATTTTAAGTTAAAAAATGTTGAATTACACAGCAACAAAGGTACTAACTTTTTACCCCCATCGTTTAACAAACTTTAACTATCATTACAAACACAAAAAAGGCTGTCGGGTGGTGTCTGACAGCCTTTTTTGATAAGTGATTAGTTTTCCTTAGCAGCGTTTTTGCTTGCTTTGTTTGCTTTGCTTTCGCGTTTTTCCGTAGTGCTTCGCGCAGTGTCTTTGCACTCTTTGACGTCGATTTCTTTACCTTCGCGGTCGTAGAATTTGTATTCGAGGAAGGCAAGCGCTTGGTTTGGAATCACCTTAAACTTCTTGCCATACTCGCGACGCCATTGCTTGTAAATCGACGAGAACAGCCCCTTGCGAATATAGGCATCAACGTATGGATGGATATACATCTTGAATTCGTTGATGTTGAGGGTGTGGACTACATAGTCGATTTTCTCCTTTAACTTGTCGGTAAACAGCAGCGAGGGCTGCACGAGCCCTTTGCCGTAACATGACGGACAAGTTTCCATAGTTTCGATGTCGAGCACGGGGCGGACACGTTGTCGCGTGATTTGCATAAGCCCGAACTTGCTCAGAGGCAAGATGTTGTGACGAGCACGGTCGTTTGCCATCACCTCTTTCATATGTTCATAAAGGCGTTGGCGGTGTTCGGCGGTACTCATATCGATGAAGTCGATAACGATGATACCACCCATGTCGCGAAGGCGCAACTGTCGTGCAATCTCGTCGGCAGCGCGTATGTTGACGTCGATAGCGTTTTCTTCTTGGTTTTCGACGTTCTTGTTACGGTTGCCCGAATTGACATCTATCACATGAAGAGCCTCAGTATGCTCGATGATGATGTAGGCACCGGCTTTAAACGATACGGTTTTGCCGAACGATGATTTAATTTGTCGGGTGACGTTGAAAGCATCGAAAATCGGCTCGTCTTTAGCATAGAGTTTTACGGTCTCTTTACGCTCGGGAGCGATGAAGCTCACGTAGTTGTAGATTTGCGTAAAGGTGTCAGCATCGTTGACATAAACGTTTTCGAACGACGGGCTAAAGACATCACGAATGATGCTCACGGCACGGCTCTCCTCTTCGTGGAGCAAGGCAGGCGGCGTATTTTTTTGCAATTTCTCTATGACCTCTTCCCAGCATTTCATCAAAGTAGTCATTTCGTTGTTGAGGTCGGCAACGCGCTTGTTTTCGGCTGACGTACGCACGATAACGCCGAAATTCTTTGGTCGAATGCTTTCGATGATTTGGCGCAATCTCATTTTCTCTTCGGTCGACTTAATCTTCTGAGAGATAGAGACTTTGTTAGAGAAAGGAATCAGGACTAAAAAACGTCCCGTAAAAGACAACTCGGTGGTCAGTCGCGGACCTTTGGTAGAGATAGGTTCTTTAGCGACTTGGACAACAATTTTGTCGCCGAGTGTAAGCGTTTCTGCAATCTGCCCTTGCTTGTTAATGTCGGGGAGAAGCTTTTGCTTCGACAGTTGAGGGACCTTCGACGTGTCGTCGAGTGCTCCTTGGATAAACGCGTTGAAAGAGGAAAACTGAGAGCCGAGATCCAAGTAGTGAAGGAAAGCATCCTTGTCGGAACCGATGTCAACAAAAGCGGCGTTAAGTCCCGGCATAAGCTTCTTCACTTTGCCTAAATAGACGTCGCCAACGGCATATTTGATGTTTCTTTCCTCTTTCTGCAACGACATCAGTCTGCCGTCTTCGAGAAGAGCGATTGAAATATCACCGGGCTGAACGTCAACGATTAACTCACTTTTCATTTACCTTTCAAACGGTTTTTACGGTCATAAACGTATGATTGCCATTAATATGGCACAAGAACAAACTTGATGTGAGCACGAGGCAACACTATGGGTTTGTTCTTGTGTATTCAATCACGCAAAAAAGAATTACTTCTTCTTATGACGATTCTTTCTGAGTCTTTTTTTGCGTTTGTGGGTTGCCATCTTGTGGCCTTTTCTTTTCTTTCCGCTTGGCATAGTGTTTATATTTTAAAGTTTATTATTTAACCTCGTCCATGAACACTTTAGCCGGTTTGAATGCCGGGATTTTGTGCTCCGGAATGATGATTGTTGTACCCTTAGAAATATTACGCGCTGTCTTCTCCGAACGGGTCTTTACGATAAATGAGCCGAAACCGCGCAAATATACATTTTCGCCATTGGCGAGAGAATCCTTAACAACATCCATAAACTTTTCAACTGTTTCGAGAACAGCCGCTTTGTCTACTCCTGTTGTTTTTGCAATCTCATTGACGATGTCTGCTTTTGTCATAATTGATTATATTTTTTATATGTTATTATATTTGTTTGTTGTTCGTATCCAATGTTTTTTGTTACGCAATTGTAAAAAAACGAATTGCGAGTGCAAATATCGCACTTTTTTTTGAAATAGCCTTGATTTTGAGCCGGAAAAATAGATAAAAATTTACAAAATAGGCTTTTGATGAGTTATTCGCACGAATTTTCCGGTTTTTCGCGACCGGCGACGGGTGTTAACCCATGTTCGGCGGCGAGCGAAATCATCATATCCCAAGCCTGACTGCGGTCGTTTTCGATTTTTCCGTCGAGGATGGCTTCCTTGATAGCTTCCTTGATTTGCCCGACAATCGACGACGGTTCTATGCCGAAGGTCGACATAATGTCTTGTCCTGAAACGGGTGGCTGGAAATTGCGTATGCGGTCTTTTTCCTCGATTTCTTCAAGTTTTTTGCGCACCAAGACGTAGTTGTCTAAGAAGCGCTTGACTTTCTCGGAATTTTTCGACGTTATGTCGGCTTCGCAGAGGGTCATAAGGTCGTCGATGTCGTTGCCTGCCTCGAAGAGGAGGCGACGCACTGCCGAATCGGTCACGATGTCTTCGACGAGCGCTATGGGGCGCATATGCAATTCCACGAGTTTCTGAACGTACTTCATTCGCTCGTCCATCGGGAATTTCATTCGTTTGAAAATCGAAGGTATCATTTTTTTGCCGACGAAGTTGTGGTTATGGAACGTCCAACCGAGATGTGCATCATATTTCTTTGTCACGGGCTTAGCCACGTCGTGGAATAGTGCAGCCCAACGCAACCACACGTTATCGCTACGCTCGGCTACGCGGTCGAGCACTTGCATCGTGTGGTAGAAGTTGTCTTTATGTCCGCGACCGTCTTTCACCTCCGAACCTTTCAGGGCAGCCAATTCGGGACAAATCAATTCGAGCAGACCTGAGCGCTCGAGCAGGATGATGCCAACCGACGGACGACTCGACTTCATTATTTTGGTCAACTCGTCGTAGATTCGCTCTTTCGAAATAATCTCGATGCGGTAAGCATTACGCACAATGGCATCGAAGGTTTCGGGGAAGATGTCGAATTGCAGTTGCGTGGCGAAGCGGATTGCACGCATCATGCGCAGCGGGTCGTCGCTAAAGGTTACGTCGGGGTCGAGCGGCGTACGAATGATTTTTCTGCCGAGGTCGTCAATGCCTCCGAACGGGTCGACAAGTTCGCCAAAAGAGTCGGCATTAACGCTAATAGCCATCGCATTGATGGTGAAGTCGCGTCGACGCTGGTCGTCGTCGAGCGTACCGTCTTCGACGATGGGATTACGGCTTTCGCGGTGGTACGATTCACGCCGAGCGCCGACAAACTCAAGTTCGAGGTCGCCGTGCTTGACTTGCGCCGTGCCGAAATTGCGATAGACGGCGAGCGACGTTTTGCCGCCGAGGGTCGCTGCAAGGCGCTCTGCAAGGGCAATACCGCCGCCGACCGTAACGAAGTCGATATCCTTCGACGGGCGATGCAAAAACAAGTCGCGCACATAGCCGCCAACGACATAACATGGCTGCTTCATGCTGTCGGCAACGTCGCCGACAGTATGAAATATTTTATCGTTTAGTTTATCCGTTAAATTCATTGACACAAATCTGCTAATTCTTCGGGGAATTCTGTTAAACACTCAAGTCCGCTCTCGGTCACAAGGTAGGTGCTTTCGATTCCTACCGCTCCCACGCCGGGAATCACGAATTTCGGTTCGAGAGCGATGACGTTGCCTGCGCGGAACACGTCTTTGCTGCGCGGAGCGAGCACGGGCAATTCGTTGACCTCGATGCCCACGCCGTGCCCGATAAATCCGGCTTTCTGGCGATGTCCCATAAAGTAATCGTCGAGCCCGGCATCGGCAACCATAGCGGCTGCAAGGTTATAGGCTTCGGCGGCGGTAAAACCGGGTCGGATAGCCTCGCGCAAGCGGTTGTGTATGTCGATTGACAATTGATGCGCATCCAATGCCAACTGAGGCACATCGCCGATGCGGAACGAGCGCGTCATGTCGGTCATATAGCCGGTAAAATTGCCGTTCATATCGACCATCAGCGTATTGCCGTAGCGCAGGACCGTGCCGTTGCAGCCCACAGGCAGTGACGTATGTAGTCCTTCGCCTCCCATAGCAAAATCGTACGGCGTCGGCGTGTCGGCGTTGTCGCCACTGAGCACGTTGCCCATATAGAGTTCCATCGACTCGCCGCTGATGCGGAAAATGCCGAGACAACCGTCGCAGCGGAGCACGCGTTCCATCTCGATTTGGAATTCGACGTCGGTCATTCCCACCTCGAAAACACTCGGAATGCGTTGATAGCTGTTGGAATGACGTATACCCGATTGGCGAAGCAGTTCGACTTCGCAAGGTGTCTTGACGGAACGACTTTGCGACAATATCGGCGAGCCGTTGAAAACGGTTTCAACATTCAGCGCAGCCTGAAGACGTTTTGCCATATTGTAAGGAAGTCGGTCGAGTTCGAGGGCAATTCGCGAGGGTTTTGCGATGCCGGCAGCGGTGAGCGCGTCGACAATCTGCTCGGGCTTGCGAATGTAGACCACCTGCGGATGCTCGATGCCGACAGGTCGGCGCACCAAATAGAGCGTGTCGCCCTCGGCGGGAACATAAGCATATCCCGCATAGACAGCACCGGCAACGTAGTAGAGATTGGCGTTGCTACTCACGAGCAAGCCGTCGAAGCCTTGCTCTCTGATAAACTGCTGCAACTTGCTCTGTCGCAGTTGTTGTTCCTCTTTATCTAAAAATTTCATTGTTTTATACTCTTAAAAAAGTCGGTTAGTTCAGAAAATGTATCGAAAACGATGTCGGGACAGTCGCACGTTCCGAATCCGTATGAAGCAAAGGCGAACGGCACTTGTGCGCGGTGCGTGCTCGTGCAATCGCTTTGCGTGTCGCCGACGTAGACGGGTTGGCGCAGCGAATGGCGCTCCATAATGCGGCGAATGTTCTCATCTTTTTGCAGCCGAGTTTCGCCGAAAGTGACAGCCTCAGTAACATAATCGGTAATGCCGATATGGCGCATCATATTGTTCAAGCCGTCGGCGCCGCAATTGCTCAACAAGAATATCGGATAAGCCTGCGACAGCCGTTCAATGCCTTCTACGACGCCGTCGTAGGGCGTTCCGCCAAGACCGGGCATCATCTCGATTTCGAGTTGCTCGAGCATGGGCATAAATTGTTCTGCGGGCACTTGCGGACGACGTCCGGCAACGCAGTGATAGATGTCGATGAGGGGTTTTCCCATCAGGCTTATCAAATCGTCGCGGCTAACCTCGCGCTCAATGCCGAAGCGGCGAAAGCACTCAATCCAGATTTTGCAATACGAGTCGACGGCATCCCAAAGGGTGCCATCCATATCGAAAATCAAGGCATCGGTCTTCGACCAATCAATATTTCGACTGACTATATCCACTATTCTTTCTTATCTAAAGCAAGTCCGATGTTTGCAATATTCTTCACCGTGTCTTGACGAAGATTATGCCAAATCATTACTTCGTCGAACTGACCGGGAGCGACGTTTGAGCGCAGCGGCACGGAGAGTTGATAGAGCCCTCCGAGTCCGGAGCCGTACCAGTTGCCGAACTTGTCGGCAAGAGCCACGTTGACGTCGTCGGACGACACCTGCTTACCGTGGCTGAAATAGTCGACTTTGACATATAGATTGCGATACGGGTAGTAGTTGTCGTGACGAAGTTGCAACACGAGGTCGCTACCCGGTCGGACTACCGAATCGGGAAAAACGAAGTTGTACGACTGTTGTTTAGCCCACCCCGCCGGGTCGATGTCGCGGAAGTCGCTAAAATAGACTCCGTCTGACGAGCAGGCGGAGACCATAAGCGCAATCAAAAGCGCAATCAAACTATTTCGTTTCATTATTCTCTTGTCGTTGCCTGTCATTTGGCGTTCGTTGCTTATCCTGGTTTTGACGCGGTCCCTTGGGTCGGTTTTTCGGCTTGTTGGGACGTTGCTGACGTTGCTGAGCCGGTTGCTGAGCATTCTGAGCGGGGGCACCTCCGTCTTGTTTGGGTCGACGGTTTTGCTGCTCGCGGCGATCTTGCTGCCTGGGCTGATTGCCGTCGCCTTGTCGCTTCGGATTTTTCTTCTTTTTCTTCTTTTTGTCGAAGCGCGTCACGCTATCTTGACCGAGAATGTCGCCGAACTCGCGAACCACAGCCTTGTCGCGGTCGCTTTCCAGGCGCAGGTCGTCGGGCTTCACGCCGTTTTTGTTAAGCGCAATAATCTCGAACGCACGCTCTGCGGAGATTGTCACGAGATTTGCCGGCACGTTCTTGTCGGTGGAATATGTCAACTCCTTCTTGAAAATATCGCTCTTGAAGAAGTAGTAAGTTCCTGTGGTCGTTTCGAGATGCACCTCTTTCGACGGAAGTTGCTTGACACACTCAACGTAGGCATCAACCTCGTAGTTCAGGCAGCACTTGAGTTTTGCACACTGTCCGGCGAGTTTCTGCGGATTGAGCGAGATGTCTTGAAAACGCGCGGCGCTTGTAGCAACCGACACGAAATTGGTCATCCAACTTGAGCAGCACAACGGGCGTCCGCAAGGACCGATACCGCCGATGCGACCTGCCTCCTGGCGGGCACCGATTTGCTTCATCTCGATGCGGATATGGAACGTCTCGGCGAGCACTTTGATGAGCTGACGGAAGTCGACGCGCTCGTCGGCGATATAGTAGAAAATCGCCTTATTACCATCGCCCTGATACTCGACGTCGCCGATTTTCATGTCCAGACCGAGGTCTTTGGCAATCTTGCGCGAGCGTATCATTGTGTCGTATTCGCGAGCTTTTGCCGCCTCAAACTTTTCGATGTCGGTAGGCTTAGCCTTACGAAAGATTCGACGGATTTCGGCATCGGCGCGCAGATTAGCTTTCTTCATCTGCAGAGCAACGAGTTTGCCGACCATCGACACCGTACCGATGTCGTGTCCCGGACATGCCTCCACGGCAACCAAATCGCCGATGTTGAGTTGCAAACCGATACTATTCTTGTAGTAGCCCTTGCGCGTGTTTTTGAACTGCACTTCGACCATGTCGAATTTGTTCATATCGCCGGGCACGTCGCCAAGCCAGTTGTAACTAACAAGTTTCCCGCGCGGACATCCGGCAGACTTACACGTAGAAATGCCGTCTTTCTTTTCAGATTTTTCGTCCATGGCGCAAACTGTTATTTAGCAAAACTTACGGCACGCGTTTCGCGGATTACGGTAATCTTTACTTGACCCGGATAGGTGAGTTCGTCTTGTATCTTTTGTGCAATTTCGGTCGAAAGTTTTTCGGTCTCAACGTCGTTAATCTTGTCGGCGCCGACGATTACGCGAAGCTCGCGACCTGCCTGGATAGCGTAGGTCTTGATTACGCCGGGATAAGACAAAGCGAGTTGCTCAAGGTCGTTAAGGCGCTTGATGTAAGCCTCAACCACTTCGCGACGAGCGCCGGGGCGTGCACCCGAGATGGCGTCGCACACTTGAACGATGGGCGCCAAGAGCGAATTTTGCTCAACTTCGTCGTGGTGAGCGCCGATAGCGTTGCAAATGTCGGGTTTCTCTTTGTATTTCTCAGCGAGTTTCATACCGAGAATTGCGTGCGGCAATTCGGGCTCTTCGTCGGGCACTTTGCCGATGTCGTGGAGCAAACCTGCGCGGCGTGCTTTTTTCGGGTTCAAGCCGAGTTCCGACGCCATAATTGCACAGAGGTTAGCCGTTTCGCGCGAGTGTTGCAGCAAGTTCTGACCGTAGCTCGAACGATATTTCATCTTGCCGACGAGGCGAATGAGTTCGGGATGCAAGCCGTGGATACCCAAGTCGATGGTTGTGCGCTTACCGGTTTCGATGATTTCTTCTTCGATTTGCTTGCGCACTTTGGCAACGACTTCTTCGATGCGAGCCGGGTGGATACGACCGTCGGCAACGAGTTGATGGAGCGCCAAGCGAGCAATTTCGCGACGTACGGGGTCGAAGCCCGAAAGGACGATGGCTTCAGGGGTATCGTCGACGATGATTTCGATGCCGGTAGCAGCCTCAAGAGCGCGAATGTTGCGACCTTCGCGACCGATGATACGGCCCTTGATTTCGTCGCTGTCGATATGGAATACGGTTACGGCATTTTCGATAGCCGTTTCGGTTGCCACGCGTTGGATTGTTTGAACGACGATGCGCTTAGCCTCTTTGTTGGCGGTCAACTTAGCTTCGTCCATAATGTCGTTGATATACGAAGCGGCGTTGGTTTTTGCCTCGTCTTTCAACGACTCAACGAGACGCTCTTTTGCCTCTTCCGCCGAAAGTCCGGAGATGTGCTCGAGGGCTTCCTGAGCCTTTCTGTGAAGTTTTTCGACTTCATTGTTGCGCACTTCGAGCGCTGCTTGTTGCTGCTCGAGAGTCTTTTGCTGAGCTTCGTTCTCGTTTTTCTTTTTCTGCACTTCCGATTGCAACTGATTGAGCTGCATTTCGCGTTGTTTAGCCTTAGCCTCAGCCGATTGCACTTTTGCCATACGGGCATTTGCCTGCTTTTCAGCCTCGGCTTTCATGCGCATTTCTTCCTCTTTGGCTTCAAGAATCTTGTTCTTCTTGAGCACATCGGCTTCCATACGCGCTTCCTCGATTATATTTTTGGCACTGCTGTGCGCCATTTTCTTAGTAATGAATAGCGTGACCAGCGAACCGACCACCAGTGCTACCACTACTGCAATAATTCCGATAATTATTTCCATTAAATTTAGTTTTTTTTGTTTTAGTTATAGTTATAAAAAAGCACCAATGCTACACCTGCGAAAGGCGCAACATCAGTGCGGTTATCTCAATTTAAAAATACTCTAAAAAATAACTACCTATCTTTTCGACATAAAAGCCGAAAATCGATGGATATTAAATTTTTGCCGGCTCCTCCGAGCACGGCGTTGCATTTATCTTGACAGCGCACGAACTACTCATTGAGTTGCTCGATACACTTTTCGACGTCCCGCACCAATTTGGCGATAAGTTCACGACTTTTGGCGATAGACTCTTTGTCGGGGGCTGCGATGCGCGCTATGCGTAGATACTGATTTTCCAACGTCAGCGCTTCTATCTCTTTTTTCTGACGCTGTATCTCTTTTTCGAGCGCCGACTTTTCCTCGTTAAGTTGCTGATTATAAGCCTTTAATGCGTTATATTTCTCAACGAGTATCTGCAATCTGCCGAGCATTCGCTCAAAAATATCCGACAACGTATCAGCCATTCTGCACCAAATTTTGACAAAGATAAGGATTTTTTCATAGTTTCGCAACGAAACTTGTCAAAAAAAATCAAAATGTAAAAGAATTTACCGCAATTTTGTCGCAAAACTGGTGTAAAATCTCGCTGGTTTTATGTAACTTTGCAAAACATAAAAACAAACTTTAATACTAAAACCTTTTTGTGTAAAACTTGGCGAACTGAAAAGGAACACTTTTTTGGTTCGACCTTGAAATTATAAATATTTTACCTACACAGTTTGTTATGGAAGAACGTAAGATACGAGTATTTATAGCCGGTTCCACAACTCTGAAAGAAGAGCGAAATGTTTTCAAAATCATTGCGAGTGACTTAAACAATGAGTTTGAGCACATGGGGATTATGTTCAAGATAAAAAGTTATGAATCTGTTGGTAATCAGCAAGAAGATTACAACGATTTTATCCGCGACAAGGCAGACTTGATAATTTTTGTCCTGAACGGCACTATAGGTAAAACCACAGAGGAGGAATTCCGCATTGCTACGGATAACATGCACAAGACGGGGTATCCGAAAATTTTAGCGTTTTATCGTACTCAGATTGGCGAGGATACAACGGAAAAGTGCTATCTGCGAGGTATTCTGATGGGTTGCACGAGTCAGTATCTTTCCGAATATGAAACCAGGGAAGACCTGATAGAAAAAGGAAAACAGGAGCTGAGACGCTTTGTGAAAAAACATCTTGCAGAGATTGAATCGAAAAATGATAAGTCTGATGAAACCGAGGAGAAAAATGCTCCGGAACAGACTTCTAAGGAGAAAATAGAAGAGAAAGGAGCAGACTGTGGTTCATGCGGAAAATGGAGAAAATCCGTTTACGCAGGCGTATTGCTACTATTTATAATAGCGGCATTTTTTGCGGGCACAGATTCACATCGCAAGGTGTCAAACAGTCCGGCACTGATGTTTGTGGGAGGTGGTTCTGCGGCAAACTATATTGAGCAGAATTATAAGCACGTAAATCTTTACGATTACGATAACGGCTATTATATTCACATGCCGAGCGGAAATGCGTGGTTGTGTCTGACGGAAGAGGTTGTGTCAGACCCCGGCGAAGAGCAAAGGAAGTTTTATCCGATTTGTCTTTCCGCATCAAGGGCGAAAAATGGAGATTTCCTTAGAAATATCGCAACACCGTCAGATTTTTTGAAAAAAGGAATTGTGATTGGAAAGCAAATAGGGTGGGACACTCTTGCCGTCTATATTGAAAGCACTTCTGCAATTCGTTTCCTCGGTGAGACGATAAGCATAGATAGTCTTGCATATATTGTTGATAATCAGAAATCACTGGATATTACTTGTTTTTCAACGTCGTTTAATAGCGGTACAAGGCAGACATATGCGGCGAAGCTGCTGGAAGTGGGCTGCGTGTTAGATACTACCAAAACGCAGCTTTTTTCCGAGTATTCAAGTGTTCCGCAGTTGAGAAAGGTTAAAGGAAAGTCTTTTCTTCTGCTGGGCTCCAAGTATTATTCTTCCAAGAATGTGAATATACATTTGCAGGAAGATGAGACGGTATCAGAAGTGAAGATGAAGAGATATTACGTAGTTGATTCTGCAGGACGTGCAATGATGAAACCTATCTATCTGTATTTCATGGCATATCATTTCAAAGATTCCGAAGATGATACGTACGATATACCTGAAGAAACTATGAATTTTCTAAAGGAACTGAATGTAGAAGTTCCGAGTAGGGAAATCAGAAAGATTGATGAATATACTATAATAAAGGAGTTATAGGAAAACAAATTCATTCCGAGCATCTCCTTTGTTGTATAGATAAATAATGATGCATACTTGCACAGGACTGATGTTTGCGAATCGCGTCATTCTTCCTCAAATAGATAAAGAACAGGCGGCGGAGAAATTCTTCGGAGATGGAAAACGACGTTTGCCACACTTCCGCCATGCCGACCTGCGACAGAATCCATTCGAGAATGTCGGCAACCTGGACGGCATTAGAAAGATACGCCTGATTTGGAGTATGTCTCACTTGCAATTTTTCTTTTTGAGAATCTTCTTTTAATTCCTAGGTAAATTGCGTACCTTTGCTCTGAGGTTAGTTGATGATACATCATGCAATACAAAATTAATTAATCTCGGGGAGACTTCGGTCTCCTTTTTTGTTTATTAACACATTTGCATTGCTGTTGAACGCTCTCGGGGGTTTTGCACCCCCGCCGCTTAGGCATCCCCTGCAGTGTTTTTCATGGTTTTAAACCGAAAAACGTCGCACTTCTATTTCCTGTTTTCGTCACTTTTTTGGAGGAAAATTTTTATCCACTGGTTTTCAATCCATTAGCGATTGAACTGTTGGTAATTTGGGTAACGCGGCGTATCTTTGTGCCATGTTTATCAACAAATCTAAGAATAAATCCGGCACTACCAGTGTTCGCGTCCTCCAAAAACGGGGACGGAACAACGTTATGGTTAAGAGTTTTGGCAGCTCGTCAGACGAGGCGGAGATAGACCGCATGGTTGAGCGCGCCCGCGAGTTCATTGCTCGTCAAACGGGTACGTTCTATCATCTCTTCAATCCGCCGCCTGAACCGGATATTTCGGATTTTGTAAACAATTTGTCCAATGACCAAATTTCGGTCGATGGACCTGAGGCTGCGTTCGGCAAACTGTTTGATTACGTTGGCTATGGTGAGATTGGCGGGTTGTTTCGTCCGCTGGTTCTAAGCCGTTTGGTTGCTCCAGGCAGCAAGCTTAAAACCGTTGATTATCTTTGGAGATACAACGGGGTCTCGCATGACGTGAATAAGATATATCGGTATCTTGACAAGCTATGCGACCGAAATCCGGGAAAAGGCGATGTCAAAGACAGGATTGAACAGATAACTTTTGCACATAGTGCCACAGTGATGGGCGGATGCATTGATGTGGTGTTTTACGATATCACTACTCTCTATTTTGAGGCTGCTGATGAGGATGATCTGCGCCGTACAGGCTATTCCAAAGATGGCAAGTTCGACTGTCCCCAAGTTCTTCTGGGGTTGCTTGTCACACGAGAGGGGCTTCCAATAAGCTACGAGATTTTCGAGGGTGACTTATCGGAGAAAAAGACCTTCATTCCCCTGTTGAAGCGTGCGCAAGCAAAGTTCGGCTTTCCTGCCCCTACCGTCATTGCAGATGCCGGATTGCTTTCCCGGAAAAACATTGAAGCCCTTGTTTCCGATGGATACGAGTATATCCTTGGTGCACGAATCAAGAACGAGAAGGAGACCGTGAAGCAGCGCATTCTGGCATTGAATCTTGTCGAGGGTCAAGTGGCATCGGTCAAGACAGATGATGGCCTTCGCATTGTAGTGTCATACACAGAGAAGCGCAGAAAGAAAGACGCCTTCAATCGAGCCAAGGGATTGCAACGGCTTCAAGCGAAAGTAGCATCGGGAAAAGTAAGTAAAAAGCACATCAACAATCGGGGATATAATAAATACCTACGTCTTCATGGCGAAGCAACCATAAGTATCGACCTCGAGGCGTTTGAGAAAGACGCTGTTTGGGACGGTCTCAAAGGATATGTGACAAACACGAAGTTGACCGATAAAGAGGTGATAGCCAACTACCACAACCTATGGTTTATTGAGCGAGCGTTCCGAATGAACAAAACCGACCTTCAGATTCGACCAATGTATCATCGTTTGCGCAACCGCATCGAAGGCCATATCTGCATATGTTTCTGCGCCTACGTCTTGCAGATCGAAATGGAGCGTTTACTAAAAGCGGCTCAATCTAACATTACTGTGGAACGAGCACGCGAACTTGTCAAAACCATGTACTCCCTGACCTACACCAAGCCGGGCCATACGCGACCGACCAAGGTAATGCTGGGCATGGATGATGAGCAAGCTGAGCTATACCGATTGGTCGAAGATTGGGTCAGACGCGATTTGGGTAACGCATGACGAAAACAGGGGGGGTTTTGCACCCCCGCCGCTTAGGCATCCCCTGCAGTGTTTTTCATGGTTTTAAACCGAAAAACGTCGCACTTCTATTTGGATTCTTCATTTTATTGCGAAACTCGGGTGCGGGACACCGTTGGCAAGACTATTTTGCAACAGGGAGTTGTACGACGGTGAGCCACTTGGCGGGGTCGGCTTGATTCCAGATGCCGTCGACAAACGAATATCGCGCCGGCGCAGTCGTTCGGTAGCCCATAGCCTCAACTTCGGCGGTAAGTCGGCGTGCGGCATCGTCGAGTCCGTCGTAATTGCCATAGTAGTTCAAGCATGCGGCAAGCGGCTCAGCCTCGACCGTGCGGAAGGCGATGAGCGACGAATTCCGCTTTGCCTCGACGACTTGCTCGCAATATTCGATTTCAAAGCCGTCGTTGCCGACATCACTCAGGCGCGACACGTAGCAATAGCCGGGCTCGGCGCATTCACATCCCAGCCGTGCCATTTCCGGTCCGAGTTGGTTGGGCAGAAAGTCGAACAATTCTTGATAACTGCTTATCT
>JAQXVL010000227.1 GCA_029224905.1 Bacteroidales bacterium | reverse complement strand
TATTGTCAGATTTTATCGCTAACTTTGCCATGCTATGTTTTGATTATTAGTGATTTAATTGCAACACAAATTTACTAAAAATCTATGACATAACAAAGGCTTTTACGCTGAATTTCAGCATGAAAGCCTTATTTTTTAGCTTATTTTTTTGCCTGTTGAAACTATAAAAAGAGACTGCCCAAACTTGTTAGACAGCCTCTTTTGTCGTATTGACAGGTGTTGTCTATTTGTTAATCTTTTGCCAACTGTCTTTGAGCGTGATAGTGCGGTTGAACACAAGGCTGTCGGGCTTGGAATCCTTGCTGTCAGGCGTGAAATAGCCGATGCGTTGGAATTGGAAGTGTGCGCCCGGAGTGGCGTTTTCTGCCAAGAACGGCTCGATTTTGATGTTCTTAACCACCTTAATCGACTCGGGATTGAGCATTTCGTGGAAATCGCGTTCTTTCTCTTCGCCGGCATTCTCGACGTTGAAGAGGCGGTCGTAGAGACGCGCTTCGGCATCTACGCAGTGGCGTGCCGACACCCAGTGGAGCGTACCCTTGACCTTGCGCATACTGCCCGGCATACCGCTCTTGGTTTCGGGGTCGTATTCGCAATAGATTTCAACGACGTTACCGTTTTCGTCCTTCTTGCAGCCCGTGCATTTGATGATGTATGCACCTTTGAGGCGAACTTCTTTGTCGGGCGAAAGGCGGAAATATTTCTTAGGCGGATTTTCCATAAAGTCGTCGCGCTCGATATAGATTTCGCGGCAGAACGGCATCTTGTGCGTACCTGCATTCGGGTCTTCCGGATTGTTTTCCATATCGACGTCTTCGACAGCATCTTCGGGATAGTTGGTGATAACGACTTTCACGGGGTCGAGCACGGCACACACGCGCGTTGCCTTTTTGTTAAGGTCTTCGCGGATGCTGAATTCGAGGAGCGAAATATCGTTGACAGCCTCAAACTTGGTATAACCGATGCGAGTGAGGAACGCCTTGATAGAATCGGGCGTGAAACCGCGACGGCGCAGACCGCTGACAGTCGGCATACGCGGGTCGTCCCAACCGTCGACGAGACCTTCTTTGACGAGTTGGAGAAGTTTGCGCTTGCTCAACACGGTGTAGGTCAAGTTGAGTCGGTTGAACTCAATCTGGCGCGGGCGATATGATTCATCGGCAAGGTAGTCGACGAAATAGTCGTAAAGCGGACGGTGAGGCACAAACTCGAGGGTGCAAATCGAGTGAGTGACACCTTCGAAATAGTCCGACTGACCGTGAGCGAAGTCGTACATCGGGTAGACCTTCCATTTGTCGCCGGTGCGATGGTGCGGGTGCTTGATGATGCGATACATAATCGGGTCGCGGAAGTGCATATTCGACGATGCCATATCGATCTTTGCGCGCAACACCATCGAGCCCTCTTCGAACTCACCGGCATTCATACGCATAAAGAGGTCGAGATTTTCCTCAATCGGACGGTCGCGATAAGGGCTGTTTGTGCCGGGTTGAGTCGGCGTACCCTTTTGCTCGGCGATTTGTTCGGAAGTTTGCTCGTCGACGTAGGCTTTACCTTCTTTAATAAGGCGAACAGCCAAGTCGAAAAGCTGTGGGAAGTAGTCGGAAGCATAGTATTCGCGGTCGCCCCAGTCATAGCCGAGCCATTTGATGTCTTCGCGAATAGAGTCGACGTATTCGGTATCTTCTTTGACAGGGTTAGTGTCGTCGAAGCGGAGGTTGCAAGTGCCGCCAAACTTCTCAGCGACGCCGAAGTCCATGCAAATAGCCTTGGCGTGGCCGATGTGAAGATATCCGTTAGGTTCGGGTGGGAAACGAGTGCTGAGTCGTCCGCCGTTTTTACCGGCACGGAGGTCGTCTGCCACTGCTTGCTCTACGAAATTCAAGCCGCCCTCTTTCTCGGGCGTGGGATTTACTGCTTCGTTTTCTGACATACTATTATGTTTTTATTAGTTTTTCTATAAAGTGCAAATATACAAAATATTTTCGATATTTTGTATATTCGCGAGTCTGCTTATAGCGAACGTCGGACGAAGTCCGGTGCGCGGTGCGTCAGCAATAAGACTGAACGCAAAATTACAAAATATTTTGATATTTTTCCGCTAAAACAGCGGAAAACGTCGGCAGGGGATGCAAAAAGTCGGCGACAGGGTTGAAACTGCCGCCGACTTTTATATTTAGGTAAATCGTTAACCGAGGAATCCGAGAAGAGCACCGGCTGCAACAGCCGAGCCGATAACGCCGGCAACGTTCGGACCCATAGCGTGCATAAGCAGGTAGTTGGATGGGTCGTATTGCAAACCGACGTTGTTGGAGATACGCGCCGACATAGGCACTGCCGATACGCCGGCGTTACCGATGAGCGGGTTAATCTTCTTGGATTTGGGTAATACGAGGTTAAAGAGTTTGACAAAGAGTACACCCGAAGTCGATGCGATGATAAATGCCATGAATCCGAGTGCGAAAATCTTGATTGTGTCGAAAGTCAAGAATTCGGAAGCCTGGGTCGAAGCACCTACGGTGAGACCGAGCAGCATAACGATGATGTCGTTCAAAGCGTTGCTTGCGGTCTTTGCCAAACGAGTTGTCACGCCACTCTCACGAAGGAGGTTACCGAAGAAGAGCATACCGAGAAGCGGAAGGGCTGTCGGCACGACGAAGCAAGTGAGAAGGAGTCCGACAATCGGGAACATAATCTTCTCTTTTTGCGACACGGCACGAGCCGGTTTCATCTTGATGACGCGCTCTTTCTTGGTGGTGAGCAACTTCATGATAGGCGGTTGGATAACGGGCACGAGTGCCATATAGGAGTAAGCCGACACGGCAATAGCTCCCATGAGGTTAGGTGCGAGTTTCGACGACAGGAAGATTGCCGTAGGACCGTCGGCACCACCGATAATGGCGATAGCGCCGGCTTGGTCGGGAGCAAACCCGAGGGCGAGAGCAACCATGTATGCGCCGAAGATGCCGAACTGAGCGGCAGCACCGATGAGCATAAGTTTCGGATTGGCAATAAGCGCCGAGAAGTCGGTCATCGCACCAATACCGAGGAAGATGAGCGGCGGATACCATCCGGCACTAACTCCGTTGTAGAGAATATTGAGGACAGAACCTTCTTCGTATATACCAACTTCGAGACCGGCATCGATTTTGAAAGGGATGTTGCCCACAAGGATACCGAAACCAATCGGAACGAGGAGCAGCGGCTCGAAATTGTGTTTGATGGCAAGCCAAATGAAGAACAAACCGACAGCGAGCATAACGATGTGCTCCCACGTTACGTTGGCAAAGCCCGTAAAGCTCCAAAAGTCGGCTAAGTTCTGGCTTAAGAAATCAAATAATTCCATAACTGTTTACTATTCAATTGTTAAAAGAGTTGCACCTTCGAGCACTGAATCGCCTTTATTAACATCGATAGACTTAACAGTACCGGATTTTTCAGCGTGGATATTGTTTTCCATCTTCATAGCCTCGAGGATAACGACAGTGTCGGAAGGCGAAACGGTGTCGCCGACTTTAACTTTGATGTCGAGGATAGTGCCGGGAAGCGGAGCCTTGACAGCACCTGTACCACCGGTAGCGGCAGGCTTGGAGATGACTTTAGCGCCCGATTCCGTGCGAGGAGCGGCTGCTGCCTTCGGTGCGGCAACCTTAACCGGCGCAACGGCTTGCTCTTCGAGCTCAACTTTGTAAGGCACACCATTGACGAGCACTTGTGCTTCGTTGTTGTCGATGTCGCCAACAGATACTTTATACTCTGTTCCGTTGATTTTATATTTGTATTCTTTCATTGTTTTATTGGTAGATAATTGGGTTATTTATGAGGAGTTTGACGCAAAGAGTAGATTTTAGAGTTCCACGGCGAATAAGCACGTTTCACTTTGTTGATAGTCAACACGAAGTCTTCGTGGTCGTGCATATTGAGATGTTCGTGGAGAGCCATAACGATAGCAGCGATTTCTTCGCCGGAGTCGGCATTGGTCGACTTAACGTCGGAAGCAACGACCGGACCGTTGTGCGATTCCGCTTTTTTGCGCTTGGCAATCTTCTCATTAACTTTACCAATCGAACGGAAGCAAATGCTGAGGATTAACAATGCGGAGAAAACGACGCCCATAGCGAGGACAGTCATACCGAAACCGTTGCGGTCGTGCTCGGCAAACATTTCGATTTTCTCGTTAGCATCGATAATCACGTTGTTGCTGCTCGGGGTGATGTATTTCACGCCACCGTCGCGGATTTCCCACGCTTGAGCGTCGTCGGCATCGTTGCGGATGCCGTCTTCTTTGCGAGCATAAGATTGGTTAGCCGGCAAGTTGGCGGGAATAGTAACTTCGTCGATGAGCGTAATGCCGTCGGCATCGTAGAGACCAATCCAGTTTTCTTTGCCCGGAGTGAGGGTAAAACTGATATGGAAAGTACCTCTATTGGGCTCACCGTCAGCCCAGAACAGCAGGTGCTGACGGGGCGGAATTTCGGTGTTGACGTCCATACGCGGCACGGGATACATCTTCGGATTGTTCTTGTCGTTTGTAAGGTACATACAAGATGTTTCGACGGGAGCAAACGAAGAGTTGAACAATTCAATCCATGCGTGGTATTGACCGTAATCGTCGACGTAGTTACTATCGTTTTGGACCATCACCTCGTTGATGCGCACAGCCTTACGTCCTTGGGCGAAGACTGCCGCCGTAGAGGCAACGGCGCAGAGCAATAGAACTATTATTTTCTTATTCATATTCTACAATAATTATAATGGAATATTACCGTGCTTTTTAGCCGGGTTCGACAATTTCTTGGTAGCCAATTGCTGGAGAGCGCGGATAATGCGGAAACGAGTGTTACGCGGCTCGATAACGTCGTCGATATAGCCATACTTCGCTGCGTTGTAGGGGTTGCAGAACAAGTCGGTATATTCTTTCTCTTTTTCGGCGATGAAAGCAGCGGGGTCGGCTTGCTCCTTAGCCTCGCGAGCGTAGAGCACTTCGGCTGCGCCTTCAGCACCCATAACGGCGATTTCGGCAGTAGGCCATGCGTAGTTGACGTCGCCGCGGAGTTGCTTACAGCTCATCACGATGTGGCTACCACCGTAGCTCTTGCGGATTGTAACCGTAACTTTGGGCACGGTTGCTTCGCCGTAAGCGTAGAGGAGTTTTGCTCCGTGAAGGATAACGGCGTTGTACTCTTGACCTGTACCCGGAAGGAATCCCGGCACGTCGACGAGCGATACGATAGGAATATTGAATGCGTCGCAGAAGCGTACGAAACGAGCTGCCTTGCGCGAAGCGTTGCAGTCGAGCACACCAGCCAAATATTTCGGCTGGTTGGCAACGATACCTACGCTCTGTCCGTTGAAACGAGCAAAACCGATGATGATGTTTTTAGCATAGTTTTGTTGGATTTCAAGGAATTCGCCGTTGTCGATGATAGCGCCGATGATGTCGTACATGTCGTAAGCCTTGTTTGCTGCTTCGGGCACGATTTCGTTGAGGGCGTCCTCAAGACGGTCAATCGGGTCGGTGCATTGTACGAGGGGAGCTTCTTCGAGGTTGTTTTGCGGGATGAAGCTGAGGAGGTGACGGATGAGCTTGAGAGCCTCTTCGCCGTCTTCGGTAGCAAAGTGAGCCACACCCGACTTGGTTGAGTGCATCGTAGCACCACCGAGTTGCTCTTGTGTAACGTCTTCGCCGGTCACTGTCTTAACCACCTTCGGACCTGTCAAGAACATGTAAGAGATGCCCTTTGTCATGATGGTAAAGTCGGTCAAAGCGGGGCTATAAACGGCGCCACCGGCACACGGACCGAGGATTGCAGAGATCTGGGGAACAACGCCCGATGCAAGGATGTTGCGCTCGAAGATTTCGGCATAGCCGCCCAATGCGTTGATACCTTCTTGGATACGCGCGCCACCCGAGTCGTTAAGGCCGATGACGGGAGCACCCATCTTCATTGCCATATCCATAATCTTGCAGATTTTCTGCGCCATAGTTTCGGAAAGCGAGCCTGCCGAAACGGTGAAGTCTTGTGCAAAAACATAAACAAGGCGACCATCGATTGTACCGTAACCGGTAACGACGCCGTCGCCAAGATAATGCTTTTTGTCCATACCGAAGTTTGTACAACGGTGCTGAACAAACATATCGAATTCTTCGAAACTACCCTCATCGAGGAGTTGTGCTATTCGCTCGCGCGCTGTGTATTTGCCTCTGTCGTGCTGCTTTTCGATAGCTTTTTCGCCGCCACCGAGGCGAGCTTGCTCGCGTAATGCGATTAGACGCTGAACTTTCTCAAGTTGACTGCTCATATTGTTATTTTGAATTAATTTGAAAATCTAATGTTTTGAATTATTCGGGTTTTTCGCAGAGTTCCGTCAACACGCCGAGAGTCGATTTCGGGTGAAGGAATGCGATGTTAAGACCTTCAGCGCCTTTGCGAGGAGCTTTGTCGATGAGGCGAACACCTTTGCCTTCTACTTCGGCAAGCGCTGCTGCAACGCCGTCGGTAGCAAATGCGATGTGGTGGATGCCTTCGCCGCGCTTTTCGATGAATTTTGCCACTGCGCTTTCTTCGCTTGTCGGCTCAAGAAGTTCAATCTTTGTTTGACCGACTTTGAAGAATGCGGTTTTCACTTTTTGATCGGCTACTTCTTCGATTGCGTAGCATTTGAAACCAAGAACTTGTTCGTAATAAGGAATTGCTTCGTCAAGGCTCTTGACAGCGATTCCAAGATGCTCAATGTGAGAAATATTCATAATACTATAA
>JAQXVL010000226.1 GCA_029224905.1 Bacteroidales bacterium | reverse complement strand
ACGAGCACATCGTCGCGCTCGCACGCTGTCGTAGCGGCAAGTAGCAAAATCGGCAATATGAGTTGTTTCAGTTTCATCCTTCTCTATGTTATGCAAGTAAGTGCGAAAAGGATGTAATAAAGAGAAGACGCAAAATAGAAGTGTCATCGGCTCAATCCTCGCAAGCACTTACGACGATTCGACAGGCTGGTCTTCTGACTTCTCCATGAGCGACTGTCTTCCCGGCGAATGTGCCAGTGACGCGATTGTCGCTCAACGTTTTACGGAGTTACAGCAGCGGGACTGTTCGGGACTTTCACCCGATTCCCAATTAATTCCCCAAGGGGAAACCTGCGGAACACGCGACAAAAGTAGTAATTCATATAGAGTTTTCAAAATTTTTGGTGTTAAAAGTATTTGACAAATTGCGTAACATACACATTTACAGCCGATTAAAAAATAATTCAAGAAATTATGGAATAAAAATTTGGTAGAACGCAAAAAACGGCGTATCTTTGCACTCGCAAAAGGCGGGATAGCTCAGTTGGTTAGAGCGTCGGATTCATAACCCGGAGGTCTCGAGTTCAATTCTCGATCCCGCTACGAAGAGGTTGCCATCGGCAACCTCTTTTTTTGTTTACGCCACTCGCTGCGAATGTGCGCTTAAAAAAATAAGCTTTTTGACTATTTTTAGAAATATTTACACTACCTTTGCAGCCGAATTATACGAAAATAATACGAAATTGACGAATATGAAAAAAATCTTAGAACGAATAGCAATGGTGGCATGCGGCATGCTGTTGCTCAACTCGTGCATCCAAGACGAGGCGTCCAATACGGAGTGCGACATCTTGGAATGCATCGTGCCCGACGATATTCTTGTCGAGGCTGTTAAAATCGACAACTATACCGTATCAATGAAAATACGGCCCGACGTCGACATCTCTAAAATCGCGCCGGAGTTTGTCATCACTGATGGTGCTACCATCGAGCCGGCAAGCGGTAGCGTCCAAGACTTCCTCAACGCAAAAGACCACACCATATATTATACGGTGACTTCTCAAGACGGAAAATGGTCGAAAAGCTATCCGGTAAAAGTGAGCCAAAAAGAAATCCCGTCGGAATACAATTACAACAACAACCGTCTCGACCCGAACAACAAATACACCATCTTGTCGGAAATCGATGCCGACAACGAAGTGGTTATGACTTGGGCATCGGGCAATCCGGGCTACGTGCTCTGCGGCGTTGCCGACCTTAAAGCGAAAGAAAAATACGGTAAAGAGCCTGCCGACTATCAGCCTCACGTCTGGGAATTCTTCCCGACAGTGCCCGTCTACGGCGAAGACAAAGGTTTCTACGACGTTGACGTGCCGGGCAACGTAGAGTTGCGTTTGAACGTCACCGACGGAACGACCTACTTCGTCAACCCCGACGGAACGCCCGCCGTGCCGACATTCCTTCGCCTCGAAACTCGCTCGACAGGCTCGTTCGGCAAAACTGTCAAGATGCCAATCGCTGCCGGAAACCTCTTCCAAGGCATGTTCGACCTCGGTCTGGCTATCAAGAATCCGCGCGGTGCAACTAAATTCGGCGAGCCCTACCGCTACAACCCGACTCATATGAGCGGCGCTTACCGCTACAAACGCGGCGACGTCTTTACCGACAAATACGGCAAAGTCGTTGAAGGCAAGCAGGATATATTCTCTATCTACGCCATCTTCTACCTCGCCGAAACCGGAAACGAGGCTACTCGCATCGACTATATCGACGGTGAAATCCACATTAACAACTTCGAGCACCCCAACTTGGTGTCGATTGCTATGGTCAAAGATGCACACGTCAGCGACGAATGGGTGACTTTCGACGTGCCGTTCGAAGCCGCTGCCGGCGCGCCCGAAATTAATCCTGCCGACGTCGCTATGGGTAAATATAAAATAGGTATAGTAATTTCTTCGAGCGTCGACGGCGACCAATTTGAAGGTGCCGTTGGCAGTATCCTCGACGTTAAAGACCTCAAATTGTATCACTAATCAACCGACAAACAGACAATGAAACGATATATCCTCACAGCAATCATAGCCATTGCCGCAGCAACCACGCTGTCGGCTCAAGAAAGCCGCACGCAAGCGCTCATCAACGCTTCGCTTCGCAATTGGGAAATCGAACTCCGCGGCGGTTACAACATCGGCGGCGTTTCGCCTCTCCCCCTGCCCGAAGAAATCCGCAAGCTCGACAGCTTCAACCCCACCGTGCCTCTGTCGATTGAAGCCGACTTCACAAAACGTCTCGGCCGCGACAATCGTTGGGGCGTACAGTTCGGCGTTAAGGTCGAAAACAAGAATATGACCACCAAAGCCACCGTTAAAAACTATAGCATGGAGATTATCGGCGATGACGGCGCAAAAGTTGCAGGTCGCTGGACCGGCGGCGTACAAACTGCCGTGCGCAACTCCTACTTGACATTCCCCGTCGTTGGCGTCTATCGCGTGCACCCGCGCACCAACCTCAAAGCCGGTGTGTTCTTCTCGTGGTTGTTCGACGGCACGTTCGAAGGTTACGTCTACGACGGTTATCTCCGCGAGAACGACCCGACAGGTTTGAAAACCGTTTTCGAAGACGGTGCAACCGCTTCTTACGACTTCTCCGACAACCTCCGCAACTTCCAATGGGGTTGGCAAATCGGCGCCGACTGGACTGCTTTCAAGCACCTCAAACTCTACGCCGACCTTACTTGGGGAATCAACAACGTGTTCCACAGCAACTTTAACACAATTACTTTCGATATGCACCCGATTTACCTCAATTTAGGTGTCGGCTACATCTTCTAATCTATAAAACCTGTTGAATATGATAAAAGCAGCTATTGTCGGCTACGGCAACATCGGTCACTACGTGCTCGACGCTCTGAAACAAGCCGACGACTTTGAAATTGCGGGTATCGTACGACGCAACGTTGCCGAAATCCCCGAAGAAATCAGTAAATATAAGGTAGTAAGCAGCCTCGGCGAACTCGATGCCGACGTGGCAATTCTCTGCACGCCGACGCGCAAGGTCGAAGAATACGCCCTCGAAGCGCTCGCTCTCGGCATGAACACCGTCGACAGTTTCGACATCCACACTCAGATTGCCGACCTTCGCCGCAGCCTCAACGAAGCGGCTGTCAAGGCGGGTAAAGTGTCGATAATCTCCGCAGGATGGGACCCGGGAAGCGACTCGATTGTCCGCACTCTCTTGCAAGCCTGTGCGCCCAAAGGCATCACCTACACCAACTTCGGTCCGGGTATGAGCATGGGACACACCGTTGCCGTTAAAGCTATCGAAGGCGTCAAAGCCGCTCTGTCGATGACAATTCCCTTGGGAACAGGCATCCACCGCCGCATGGTCTACGTAGAACTCCACGAGGGCTACAACCTCGACCAAGTGGCTGCCAACATTAAGGCTGACCCCTACTTCGCAAGCGACGAAACTCACGTCATCGAAGTCGACAGCGTCGACAACGTCAAAGACATGGGTCACGGCGTAAACATGGTGCGCAAAGGCGTATCGGGAACTACACAAAATCAACGCTTTGAGTTCAACATGAGCATCAACAACCCCGCCCTGACAGCGCAAATCCTTGTCGGCGTGGCTCGCGCTTCGATGCGTCAAAAGCCCGGCGCATACACGATGATTGAAATTCCCGTCATCGATCTCCTTCCGGGCGACCGCGAAACGCTGATTAAACATTTGGTATAGCCCGTTTCGAAAAAATTTCGTATTTTTGTAGAGAAATGGAACCGATAAGCATCGAAATACAGCATCCCGAGGTGTGGAATCTGTCGGCGCGGATTAGCGCCGACAGCATCACCTACGCCATGCACAGCACGATGGACGAGGGCACTCTGACCTACGGGCAAATCGCCTTCGACCTCGACGACCAAGCCGTGCACAAACAGTTGGAGGCTGCCATCTACGACAATCGGTTTTTTCTCTACGATTACGGCAAGCGCCGCTTCCTCATCGACAGCACGAGCTTTGTGATTGTCCCCGAAGAGTTTACAGCAGGCGACGTTGCTCGCGCCGAGCAGTATTTCCACCGACTCTACCCCAACGACAAGACCGTCGTCGCCGTCGACTGTCTGCCGGAAGTGGGCGCCGACATCGCCTACGCCATCGACCCGGCTATCGACTCGTTTCTGCGCCGAACGTTCGACAATCCGCCGACACAACACGTGCTTACGCCGATTATTAAGTTTCTGCGCCAAAAAGACATCTACGGCGCCGAACGCAAGATGTATGCCTACGTCACCGACCGCTGCCTCGAGATAGTGGCACTGCGTAACGGACGGCTCATCTTCGGCAACCGATTCGACTTCTCGACCGAAACCGACGCTCTATACTATATTATTACCGTATGGCAAACCCTTGAGATGAGCGACGCTGACGAACTCCACATTATGGGCGACAAAGACCGAAAAAAAGCCTTGCTGCCGGAACTGCGGAAGTACGTCAAAACAGTCATTCAGACCATCTTCCCCGCTCAACTGCTCAAACTGGGTAAAAACGCCATGACCGCACCGTTCGACTTAATTGTAATGCCGTTATGCGAATAATCCGAGGAAAATACGGCCGCCGACGTTTCGACGTGCCTAAAAACATCACGGCACGTCCGACCACCGACTTCGCCCGCGAAAACATCTTCAACGTCATCGAAAACATTATTGACATCGACGGCATCGAAGCGCTCGACCTCTTTGCCGGAACAGGCGCCATCAGCCTCGAACTGCTGTCGCGCGGAGCCGCGCACGTTACCGCCGTCGAAAAAGCCATGACGCAGTACGCCTTCATCCGACGCACCGCCGAGCAACTCGGCGAGCAAAACCTCAACCTCATCAAAGGCGACGTGTTCAAGTTTCTGGCTGCTCCACACGGACAGTTCGACTTCATCTTCGCCGACCCGCCCTACGACCTGCCGAGATTCGGCGAAATTCCCCAACTCGTGCTCCAAGCCGACATCCTAAAGCCCGACGGGCTGTTCATCATCGAACACTCCCGCGCCTACGACTTCAGCACGCTCCCGGGATTTGCCGACCACCGCGTCTACGGCAGCGTAAACTTCTCTATAATACGCAAATAGGCTCTTCAGCCAAAACGCTAAAAAAACAACTAATTAACATTATTTAAACAATTCCTTAAGAAATTTCCACAATAAAGTTACTATTTTTGCAATCCGCAATCTAAAAACTTAATAATTAACACCTATGAAAAAACTCTTTGTTGCTTTGACAGCGCTACTAATAGCGATACCTCAAATCCAAGCAGACATTACAGTTAACCTTATGAAACCATCATGGTCAAAGGTAAATGTGTATGCATGGGACGACGCCGGCACACGACTCATCGGCGACTGGCCCGGAAAGACCGTAACCACAACGAAATCGTTCAATGGTTATGAATGGTATTCGGTGACTTTTGCGCCATCGGTTACAAGTGCCAACGTAATTTTCAACAACGGCACCGACCAAACCGTCAACATCGAAGGCATCACTTCGACAACCTACTACAAACTCGACTCGACGTCGGGTAAAGAAATCACGGTGACTAACTTCTACGAAGGCACCACCAACATCAACGCTTCGCCGATTACCGTCTACTCGCTGACTCCGGGATGGAGCAAAACCAACTACTACGCGTGGGACAACGCCGAGCATCGTCACCTCGGAGATTGGCCCGGCACTACCATCACAACAACTAAAGCCGTAGGCGCAAACACTTGGACCTACTGCACATTCCCCGCCGGAATCACACCGATGAACGTGATTTTCAACAACGGTTCAGCACAGACAGGCAACATCGAAGGCATTACCGAAGACTCCTACTACGTAGTGAGCGGAACGACGGCAACTCGCGTCTACGGCGCTAATTCGACCGTATCGTTCAACAAAGCATCAGGCTCTTATGCTTCGGGCACAGCCGTAAAAATGACCATCAGCAACTGCTCGAACACCGCAAACGCCAAGATTATCTACACCACCGACGGCTCTACTCCGTCGCTGACAAACGGCACACAAGTGGCGTCGGGCAAATCGCTGACACTTTCGAAAAACACGGTCATTAAAGCGTGCGTCGTCGAAGCAGGTGTAATCATGTCGAAGCCTGTAACCGCAACATACACAATCGGTTGCACCCCATATACCGTATATTTTAAAGACCCGTCATGGAGTTCCGTTTACGTCTACGCATGGGACGACGCAGGCACACGCATCATCGGCGATTGGCCCGGTACGAAAGTTACGGCAACCAAGACTATCGGCTGCAACAAATGGTACTACTATACCTTCAGCACAAAGCCCGTCAACATAATCTTCAACAACGGCGGCAGCACACAGACAAACAACCTTGAAGGCATCAGCGCTGAAACCTATTTCGCACTGACTTCAGGCACTACGGCGTCGAAAGTCGTCGGCGCAAACTCGTCGGTTGCATTCTCTAAAGCATCCGGCACATACGACAAAGGCACAACCGTCACGATGAGCATCAGCAACATCGAAGACGCAACAAATGCAAAGATTATCTACACCACCGACGGCACTACGCCGACGGCAACCAACGGTACGCAGGTCAGCAACGGCGCTACCTACACAATCAACGGCTCGGTTACACTCAAAGCCGTAGTAAGCGTGTCGGGCATCGTTATGTCGAACGCTTCGACTGCAACATACCAAGCAAAAGTCAACGCCAACCCCGTAACCGTCTACATAAAAAAACCATCGACTTGGTACACTCTCAACTTCTACGCTTGGGACAACGACGGCAACCGCTTGCTCGGCGACTGGCCCGGTACGGCTATCACAACAACAACCACCATCAACAACGTTGCATGGTATAAATACACATTCTCGAACAGCCCCGTTAACATCATCTTCAACAACGGCAACGACAAGACCGTCGACGTTACCGGCTTGACTACCGACACATACTACGTTGTCAACGCAGCAACCGGTCAAGACATCACCGTAACGGCTGTCGACCCGTCGACTATCAGCGAAACTCCCATCGGCGACAGCAACGCTTGGCCGTCGAACTACGCCGGCGTAATGCTCCAAGGCTTCTACTGGGATTCGTACAGCGAAACCAACTGGGCGGCGCTGACCTCGCAATCCGACGAATTGTCGCAATATTTCGACCTCATCTGGGTGCCCAACAGCGCTAAAGGTTGCAACTACATAAGCATGGGCTACGACCCCGTCTACTGGATGTCGAACCACAACTCATCATTCGGTAGCGAGTCGGAACTCCGCAACATGATTAATACGTTCAAGAGCAAAGGCACAGGCATCATCGAAGACGTCGTTATCAACCACCGTGCCGGCGTTAGCAACTGGACCGACTTCCCGACCGAAACTTATAAGGGTGTAACCTACTCGTGGGGTCCGTGGGCTATCTGCTGCAACGACGAAGTAAACTGGGCTGAAGGCCAAGAAAAGCCGACCGGTGCACCCGATACAGGTGACAACTTCGACGGTTTCCGCGACCTTGACCACACCAACGCTCAAGTACGCGCAGCCATCAAGGCTTATCTCGACTTCTTGAAAAACGACCTCGGCTACATCGGCTGGCGTTACGACATGGTGAAAGGCTACTCACCATGCTACAACGACGAATACAACCGCTCGGCAGGCGCTCGCTACTCCGTTGGCGAATACTGGGACGCAAACTTCGACGCCGTTGCCAACTGGATTCGCGGCACGAATATGAACTCCGCAGCGTTCGACTTCCCCTTCAAGTTTGCCCTCAACGAAGCAATGGCTTCGGGCGACTACTCGAAACTCTGCTGGAAACGCTACGGCACGCTCGACCAACCCTGCGGTCTTATCCACGACGACGGTTTCCAACGCTACTCGGTAACATTCGTCGACAACCACGACACCTACCGCGACTGCGCACTTTCCAAGAACGTAATGGCTGCCAACGCATTCATGCTCATGATGCCCGGTACTCCTTGCGTATTCTGGCCGCACTGGCGCGACAACAAGGAAGCCATCAAAGCCCTCATCGACATCCGCAAAGCTGCCGGTATCACCAACCAAAGCGAAGTGCGCGTGCTCCGCACCAACAACTCTTGCTTCTGCGCTGAAGTCTACGGTACAAAAGGTACGGTAGCCGTTAAAATCGGTCCGGAATTCTACACTCCCGACGGCTGGAGCAACGAACAACAACGCGCTTCAGGCTACGACTACTGCGTATGGTCGACCGTCAGTTCGTCGACCGAAAAGGTAGGCATGTCGCTCGCTTCGGGTACATATCCCTACGGAACGGAAGTTACGCTCAGCGTCAACGAAATCTCAAGTTCAAGCGGCAAAGCACCGTCGACTTCAACCGCTCAAAAACGCGGCGGTTTCTCTGACCTCATCAAGATTGTCTACACAATCGACAATAGTACACCAACACTCGACAACGGTAACGTAGTCGACGACGGTTACACCATGCCGCTCTACGAAACAACAACAATCACAGCCGGTCTGTCGATTTGCGACCTTATCGTGTTCGACCTCTACTCAGAGACCTACGTAATCGGTCCCAAACCCATCTACGTATACCTTCGCAAACCCGATTGGGAGAAAGTTTACCTCTATGCATGGGCAAATGACAAGACCGAATACTACGGAGCATGGCCCGGCAAAGAATTTACTCAGACCGTACAAATCGGCGGTTATGAGTGGATAAAATGCTCGTTGCCCGAAGGCGTTTCGATTGCAAACGTAATCTTCAACAACGGCAGCGAACAGCAAACCACCGACATCGAAAACGTCGACAAAGACACGTTCTACACGCTCAACGGCGTCAACTCCGAGGGCAAATATGTGCCGCTCGACAACGGTGACTACTCCGGCGTTGGCACTCTCTCATCGACGCAATCGGTGAAGGTTTACCCCAACCCCGCAACAACCTCAATCTCGGTTAGCCGCAACGACGTAGCTCGATTCAGCGCATACACCACTTCAGGCTCATGCGTCGCTACGTCGAACAGCAACACTTTGGATGTCAACGGCTTGACCAACGGCATCTACATCTACCGAATTGATTTATCGAACGGAAAATCTTATCATGGCAAATTTGTAAAGCAATAAAGCAAATTAATCTATTCAATTAAGGAAGCCGTATCCGGGAGGACGCGGCTTTCTGCCTTTTTATACATATATACTTTTTCGAGAATTTGTATTTGCAAATAGTTAAATATGGTTAAACTTGCGGCTTGCGATTTTGCTAAAATGCCGATTCTATCGGGGTTTTGCGCAACTTGTTAGTAACTTTTGGACAAAATGGCAAAATTTACAATCGCAAATTATAAATAAAATTTGTAACTTTACCACAGAATTCGGCAGAGGGGCATTCGGAAGCTGCGGAATTGGTGTAGTAAAGACTCTAAACATCGGAATATCAGAAATATGGAGGCAGGAATCGTATATCACATACCGGCGTTAAAAGACGAAACGATGGCGGGACTGTCGATACAACCCGACGGAACGTACGTCGACGTCACTTTCGGTGGCGGTGGTCATTCGCGCGCCATTATGGAGCATCTCGGCGAGGGCGGACGCCTCTACGGCTTCGACCAAGACCTTGACGCCTACGCCAACCGCATCGACGACCCCCGATTTACGTTCGTACACGGCAACTTCCGATTTATCGAAAACTTCCTGCGCTACTACGGCGAAGAAAGCGTCGACGGCATCCTGGCAGACCTCGGCGTGTCGTTCCATCACTTCGACGACAGCCGTCGCGGTTTCTCTTTCCGCTACGAAGATGCGCCGCTCGACATGCGCATGAGCCAAACCGCCGAAACCGACGCTCGCGAGATTGTCAACAGCTACAGCGAAGACGACCTCGGGCGCATCCTACGCCTCTACGGCGACCTCCCCTCGGCACGACGAATCGCTCGCGCTATCGTCGCCGCCCGCTCGAAAGCACAAATCATCACCGCCGGCGACCTCACAGCCGCAGTGCGACCGACAATCAATCCTCGACAAGAAAAGAAAGAACTTTCGCAAGTGTTTCAAGCGTTTCGCATGGAAGTCAACCACGAGGTTGACGCGCTGAGCGAATTCCTCCAACACGCCGTCAAGATGCTCCGCAGCGGCGGACGCCTCGCCGTGATTACCTACCACAGCATCGAAGACCGCATGGTGAAAAACTTTATGCGCAGCGGAAACATCGAAGGACGAATCGAGACCGACTTCTACGGACGCACCAACACGCCGCTGCGCGCCCTGGGCAAGCCCATAACGCCGAGCGCCGAAGAAGTGGAACGCAACCCCCGCTCGCGCAGCGCAAAACTAAGAATCGCAGAAAAAAACTAACCGACAAACAACAATCACGATATGGCAAAGAAGAATATAACCGACAACGACACAGAACAACGCCACGGTTTGTGGGGACTAATCCAAGGCGAATGGTTTTCAGGGTCTGCCTACCGACGGCACATCTTTTGGGTGCTGCTCGTTGTGGTGCTCTTTGTCATCTACATATCTTTCAAGTTCACGGCACAATTCCAAATCGACGAAGTCAAGAAACTCCAACAAGAATTGACCAACGTCCAGACCAGCCAAATCCACGTCACCTCGCGCTACGGCAGCCAGACACGCGAAAGCGAGATGATTAAGATGGTCGACTCGCTGCATTTGGAACTCGTGTCGCCCGAGCAGCCGCCTTTCAACCTAAATAACAACTAACAAAACCAATGACTTATGGAAAAGACTAAAAAAAGCCAAAAGGGAGAAAAGAAAAAGCGTGTAAAACTCGGGATGATGAACCGCTACAAATGGATTATGGTAGCGCTGCAAGTCGTCGCCCTACTGATTGTTGGAAAACTGTTTATGAACACAGTGATTCACGCTGACGGTTGGAACAAACTCGCTAAAAGCGGTATCCGCGACTCGGTGGTAATCTACCCCGAACGCGGCAACATCCTTGCCGAAGACCGTTCAATTCTGTCGGCAAATATCAAAGTGTATTCGCCCGAAATCGATTTCAACTCCGAATCGTTCAAAGCCGATACGCTTCGCAAATACATCGACAGCCTGGTTGATAGAGTTGTGGAAATGGACCCGACTCAGAATGCGGAAACTCTCAAAGAGGAGATTCTAACAAGACTTGACTCTTTCGAAATTCTCAAGAAACATAACAAACGCGTGTCGAAAATCGACAAAGACAAACGCGGACCCGCCGACACATTCAAGCGCTACGGCAAGTGGAAAAAGGTAAAACTTCTTACCAACATCTACTACGAGGACCGTCAGTACTTGCTTAAATGTAAATACTGCAGCGTGCCGGGAGGAAAATACACGATAACAACAAACTCTACGATATTACGCCGCCGTCCGTTCGGCAAAATGGCGTCACAATGCATCGGCAGAACCGCCGAAGAGCGCGTTAGCAACAACAAGACCGTCTTCCGCGGCAAGACCGGACTCGAACGCGCGCTCGACACCTTGCTCTACGGCAAAAACGGTTGGGGAAGCACCGTATCGTCGACCAAGAGCCTGACCACGTGGGAAGTAGAACCCGCGCAACGTGGCTACGACGTGGTGACAACCATCAACATCCATATGCAAGACATCGTCGAAACCGAACTCGAGAAGATGTGCGAAATCACCAAATCGGAGTGGGCTACGGCAGTGCTGATGGACGTTAAAACCGGCGAAATCAAAGCAATATCCAACCTGCAACGCGACAGCACAAAGCGCGGCGAAGTGTTCTATCGCGAAGGTCTCAACCACGCACTTATGGGCTACGACCCCGGCTCGGTGATGAAGCCGATTTCGATGATGATTGCCCTGGAAGACAAGATTGTCGGACTCAATGCGTCGATTCCCACCGGCTCGTCGTTCAGCTACGCCGGAGGACGCCCGATAACCGACTCGCATGCCTATTCGAGCCTGACACCCAAAGAGATTATCGCCTACTCGAGCAATATCGGCATGTCGAAAATCATCATCAAAGGCTACGGCGATGACCCGCGCCGCTACCGCAAACGCTTGGAAGACATCGGTATGTTTGAGCCGCTCAATCTGGGAATCTACGGCGAACGATTGCCCTACATCCCCGAATTAGGCACAAAAAACAAAGACCGCATCGACATGACTCGCGTGTGCTACGGCTACGCAACTCGCATACCGCCCATCTACACGTTGAGTTTCTATAACGCAATTGCCAACGGCGGAAAATTCGTGCGCCCGCGCATTGTCAAAGAGCTGATTCGCGACAATCATACCGACACCGTTTTCGGCGTTTCCTACGTGCGCGAACGCATCTGCAGCGAAGAAGTTGCCGCACAAATCCGCGACTTCCTCAAAGCCGTCGTTTGGGACCCCCACGGCACAGGTCGCGCGTTGCAGAACAACTTCGTATCGATTTCCGGCAAAACCGGCACAGCCTACCAACTCGACAACGGCGGCTACAACACGTCGAAGAAGCGCTACGCCTTCTGCGGGTTCTTCCCCTCCGACGCTCCGCAATATTCGTGCATCGTCGTAATGCAAGGCGGTCCCTTCGGCGCGGCTCGCAGCAGTGGCACCGTGCTGATGAACATCGCCCTCAAACTGTACGCACACGGTCTGCTCAACCAATTTTCCAACTACAAAGACATGCAAGAGCATAACGGCGAAAAGCCCATCGTTACACGTATGTCGGACGACAGCAAAAGCGACTTGTTGAGCACCCTCAACGTCAAGTCGTCGACACAATTAAAGCCGAAAAACAACCCGGCAGAAGGCGTGCCCTCTACCATCGGAATGAGCCTCCGCGACGCCGTGATGACCCTCGAAAAAGCCGGGCTCAACGTAACGTCGACCGAAGGTTGCGGCAACTATGTCTATTCGCAGACGCCCGCCGCCGGCGCAAAATTCAAGAAAGGCGACAAAATTACGCTAAAACTCAGAAATTCGATATAACTTTGCAGATTATATATAAAGCGATATGAAAAAGAATCTAACAAGTCTTGTTTCCGCCATCCGCCCCATAGAGGTGGTAGGCAGCATCGACAAAGAGATTACAGCCTTGGAATGCGACTCGCGCAAAGCCGAAGCGGGCACGCTGTTTGTAGCCATTCCGGGCGTTAACGTCGACGCTCATAAGTTTATCCCCGAAGTTGTCAAAGCAGGCGCGACGGCGATAGTGTGCGAGCGTCTCCCCGAAGAATTGGCAGACGGGGTGACCTACATCCGCGTCGAAAGCAGTGCATCGGCGCTCGGCTTTATTGCGTCGGAGTGGTACGACAACCCGTCGCACAAGTTGCATCTTGTCGGTGTTACCGGCACGAATGGCAAAACCACCACAGCCACCCTACTCTACGAATTTACGCGAATGATGGGCTACAAGACCGGACTCTTTTCTACCGTTTGCAATTATATCGACGACACACCCGTGCCCACCACGCAGACCACTCCCGACCAACTGACGCTCAACAAGTTGATGCACGAGATGGTCGAATGCGGTTGCGAATACGCTTTTATGGAAGTTAGTTCGCACGCAGCCGACCAGCACCGCATCGACGGGCTGAAGTTTGCCGGAGCGATATTCTCCAACCTTACGCGCGACCACCTCGACTATCACAAGACCGTCGACGCCTACCTGAAGGCTAAAAAGCGCTTTTTCGACATCCTTCCCGCCGACGCTTTTGCGCTCGTCAACGCCGACGACAAGGCTGGACTCGTAATGCTCCAAAACACGGCGGCTTCGCGCCACACCTATTCGCTGACGCGCGACGCCGACTTCCGTTGCAAGATTGTCGAAAGCCGCCTCAACGGCACGTCGCTGCAAATCAACGGTCGCGATGTCGAAGTGATGTTCACCGGTCGCTTTAATGCCTACAACCTGCTGGCTGTCTACGGTGCAGCGCGTCTGTTAGGCTTCGACGAAGAAGATGTTCTCACCAAGATGAGCATGCTCGTTCCGGTTGCCGGACGCTTCCAGACGTTTGCTTCGCCCAAAGGCTATACGGCAATCGTCGACTACGCCCACACGCCGGATGCGCTCGTCAACGTGCTCAACTCCATACGCAACGTCATTGGCAACGGTGGTCATGTGATTACCGTTGTCGGTGCCGGCGGCAACCGCGACAAAGGTAAACGCCCCATAATGGCGAAAGAAGCGTGCCGCCTGAGCGACCGTCTTATCCTAACGTCCGACAACCCGCGCTTTGAAGACCCCAACGAGATTCTCAGCGACATGATTGCCGGTCTCGACAAAGACGACCGCACAAAGACCGTACGCATCACCGACCGTCGCGAAGCTATCCGCACTGCAACACAGTTTGCCGGTCCCGGCGACGTAGTGCTCATAGCCGGTAAAGGTCACGAAAACTACCAGGAGATTTGCGGCGTGAAACATCATTTCGACGACAAAGAAGTTGTGCTCGACATTTTTAAGGAGGAAGAATAAACAATGCTATATCATCTTTTCGACTATTTGTCACAATACGATTTGCCCGGGGCGCGATTGATGGGCTACATCTCCTTTCGCGCCGCTGCGGCTCTCATCTTGTCAATTCTTATAGCGACCGTCATCGGACGCCGCATCATCGACCGCCTGCAACTGATGCAAGTCGGCGAAATCGTGCGTAACCTGGGCATCGAAGGGCAGATGAGCAAAACCGGCACACCGACAATGGGTGGCGTTATCATCATCATCTCCGTACTCGTGCCCTGCCTGTTGGTGGGCGACCTCACAAACACGTATATGCTGCTGATGCTTGTGTCGACGCTCATGCTCGGCGCTCTCGGCTTCCTCGACGACTATAAGAAAATCAAAAAGCATAACAAAGACGGACTTAAAGGCAAGTATAAGATTGTAGGACAGGTAGTTGTAGGTCTGATAGTCGGGCTGACGATGTATCTTAGCCCCGACATTGTGGTCAACGAAAATGTTGAACAACCGGCAACCGACGGCGAAATCGAAGTGCTCTACAAGCCCACGGCTGAAAAGCAACCCATCACGACCATTCCGTTCGTCAAGAGCAACAACCTCAACTACGCATGGTTCACCCAATGGGCGGGCGAGCACGCCGAAACCGCCGGATGGATTCTGTTCATTCTGGTTACGATATTCGTCGTGGCGGCAGTGTCGAACGGAGCCAACCTCACCGACGGACTCGACGGACTTGCCACCGGCTCATCGGCAATTATCGGCGTGGCGCTGGCGATTATGTGCTACCTGGGCGGCAACATCGTCTATTCGTCGTATCTCAACATCATGTATATCCCCGGCAGCGGCGAATTGGTTGTCTATGCGGCTGCTTTCATCGGCGCTCTCGTTGGATTTTTGTGGTATAACGCCTACCCCGCCCAAGTGTTTATGGGCGATACGGGCAGTCTGACCATCGGCGGAATTATCGGCGTTTTCGCCATCCTGATTCGCAAAGAGCTGCTCATTCCGGTGCTTTGCGGTATCTTCTTGGTCGAAAACCTGTCGGTAATCATGCAAACCGGCTATTTCAAATACACCAAAAAGAAATACGGCGAAGGACGCCGCATCTTCAAGATGACGCCGTTGCACCACCACTTCCAGAAGCAAGGCAATGCCGGAATTGTGGCAAAATGGCAACATCCGATTAACCCGATTCCCGAGTCGAAAATCGTCGTTCGATTCTGGATTGTCGGCATATTTCTTGCAATAATTACGTTTATAACACTTAAGATTAGATAGAAAAAAATGGCAAAGATAGCAGTTTTAGGAGGTGGAGAAAGCGGTGTAGGTGCAGCCGTGCTTGCACGAGTTAAAGGTTTCGACGTTTGGTTGTCGGACATGGGCACGATTGCCGACCGCTACAAAGAGCGTCTCGAGCAATACGACATCGCTTGGGAAGAAGGCGGCCACACCGAGCAACGCATTCTCGATGCCGACGAAATAATCAAGAGTCCAGGCATCCCCGAAGACGCGCCGCTCATCGTCAAAGCACGCGCAAAGAGCATCCCCGTAATCTCCGAGATTGAATTCGCCGGACGCTATACCGACGCCAAAATGGTGTGCATCACCGGTAGTAACGGTAAGACCACTACAACGATGCTAACCTACCACATCCTCAAAAACGCCGGCATCAACGTCGGCTTGGCAGGCAACGTTGGCCGCAGCCTCGCCTATCAAGTGGCTACCGAACATCACGACGTCTACGTCATCGAGTTGAGCAGTTTCCAACTCGACGATATGTTCGAATTTAAAGCCAACATCGCTGTGCTGCTCAACATCACGCCCGACCACCTGGACCGCTACGACCATAAGATGCAAAACTACGTCAACGCAAAGTTTCGCATCATCCGCAACCAGACCGAATGCGATTCGTTCATCTTCTGGGAAGACGACCCCGTAATTGCCGAGCAACTGAAAACGCTCAAGGTAGAGTCGCAAATGCTGCCTTTCAGCGAATTTCACGAGCAAGGCGCATGCGCCTACACCGACAACGGCAACCTGACCATCTGTCCGCAAGGCCACGAAGGACTTACCATGCCCGTCGGCGAACTCTCCTTGCCGGGACTCCATAACCTCTACAACTCAATGGCTGCAGGTCTGTCGGCTTCGCTGCTCGACATCAAGAAAGAGGTTATCCGCAAAGCCCTCGCCGACTTCCAAGCCGTGGAACACCGCCTGGAGTATGTCGACACAGTCGACGACGTGGTCTACATCAACGATTCGAAAGCAACGAACGTCAACTCTTGCTGGTACGCGCTGGAAAGTATGACCACAAAGGTCGTGCTCATCTTGGGCGGCAAAGACAAAGGCAACGACTATAGCGAAATCGAACCGCTGGTACGCGAAAAAGTCAGCGCAATTGTCTGCATGGGCAAAGACAACGAAAAAATCAAGCAATACTTTGCCGGCAAAGTGCCCGTAATTGCCGACACTCATTCGGTGGAAGACGCCGTACGCACTTGTGCAGAACTTGCCAAAGCCGGCGAAACCGTGCTGCTGTCGCCCTGCTGTGCAAGTTTCGACCTATTCAAAAGCTACGAAGACCGCGGCCGTCAATTTAAGGAGCAAGTGAAACATCTAAAAGGAAAATAATTATGGAAAAAGAATTAGACAAAAGTGTTAAGGAAGAACCGACCGCCGAAGCAAACGAGACGAAGAACAAAATCGACAACTACGTTATCGGCATCTACATAACGCTGTGCATTTTGGCTGTCATCGAAGCGTTCAGCGCCTCGGCACGCGAAATTGCCATGGCGGGTAGCGTCTACAAACCGATTTTGAAGCATATATTTTTTCTCGGTGTCGGGACGCTGCTGATGACCTACATTGCAAAAAAAGAATACACCTGGTTTGTCAAATTCGGGTGGTATATTGCCGGTTTTACGGTGGTCGCTCTATTGGGAGCAATGTTTTTTGGCGGCAACATCAACGACGCGTCGCGTAGTTTAAACCTCATGGGCATTACAATCCAGCCCGCCGAAATGGCAAAACTTGCCATCGTGTTTGTCCTCGCCACCATTCTTTCGAGCTGGATAAAGCAAAAAGGCAGAAGTCAGCTTGAGATATGGATTAGCGTAATGATTGTCGGCGTGTTAGGCTTTTTTCTCATCTTGCAAGGCTTGACCAACACGTTGCTGTTCATGGCTATCAGTTTGGTAATGTACATTGTCGCCGGCGCTTCGTTCAAACTTTTCATGAAGGTTTGCATCGTCTACGGTTTGATTGTCGGCAGCATCTACGGCGTGTCGGAAGTCATTGCAGCACACCGTCTTGAAGAACTTTCGAAAAAAGAAGTTGTGGCGGAAAGTGCGCAAGAGGAAAAAGAAAAAGAGTCGCAACTGCGAACCGACACATGGTCGTCGCGCATCAACAGCTACTTCAAAGAAGTGCTCGACACATGCCCGTCGAAAAACGAGTCGATACTCAGCAGCCAACAGAAGACCTATTCATTCATGGCGCAAGCCCATGGAGGTTGGTATGGCGTCGGGCTGGGACAATCGCGCGAGACGAGCCGCCTGCCGCTGGCTTTTTCCGACTATGTCTACTCGATTGTCATCGAAGAGAGCGGATTCATCGGCGGAACGCTTCTGCTGGCGCTTTTCTTCAGTCTGATGATGCGAGCGGCATACATTGCGCGCCGTTGCAAGCAAGCCTACCCCGCTCTGCTCGTTATGGGTATGGCAGCGATGATTGTGCTGCAAGCGTTCTCCCACATCGCAATCAACACCGGAATTGTCCCCGTGTCGGGACAAAACTTGCCGCTGATTTCCAAGGGCGGTACGTCGGTATTAATCATTTGCGTGGCTTTCGGCGTGATTATGAGCGTTAGTCGCACGGCTTCGACATCGACACGCAAGACGAAGACTGAAGAGAAATTGCCGGAAATTCTCAACGCAGCAAACCCAACAACTGACAAATAAGAATGACAAAAACAATGAAAATATTAGTTAGCGGAGGCGGTACGGGAGGTCACATCTTCCCCGCGCTATCAATAGCAAACGGCATAAAAGAACGACATCCCGAGGCTGAAATTCTCTTCGTCGGTGCCGAAAACCGTATGGAGATGGAGAAAGTGCCCGCAGCAGGCTACCGCATCATCGGGCTTCCCGTGAGCGGATTCGACCGCAAGCACCTCTGGCGCAACGTCAAGGTCGTCGTCAGGCTCCTCAAGAGCATGATGAAGGCGCGCAAGATTCTCCGCGAGTTTCAACCCGACATCGCAATCGGTGTGGGCGGTTATGCAAGCGGTCCGATGCTCAAAGCGGCTCAAAAACGCGGAATTCCCACTCTCATCCAAGAGCAAAACTCCTACGCCGGAGTGACCAACAAACTGCTGGCAAAGCGCGCCGACGCAATCTGCGTGGCTTACGAGGGTATGGAGCGCTTCTTCCCCGCCGACAAGATTATTCTTACCGGCAATCCCGTCCGACAGTCAATCCTGTCGTGCTCGCTCTCGCCGCAAGAAGCACGCCGTCACTACGGTCTCGACCCCGACAAGCCCACCGTGCTCGTCGTCGGAGGTAGCCTCGGCGCGCGAACTATCAACGAATGCGTCGCCGCCGCGCTCAACATCATCGATATGTCGGGCGTACAATTCATCTGGCAAACCGGAAAACTATACAACGATGCCGCACAAGCCGTTATGGCTGAAAAGAAGCCCCGAAACGTCGTGCAAATGGCATTCGTCACCGATATGGACATCGCCTACCGCGCAGCCGACCTGGTTGTGTCGCGCGCCGGCGCAAGTTCGATTTCCGAACTGCAACTGCTCGGCAAAGCTTCCGTGCTCGTTCCATCGCCCAACGTTGCCGAAGACCACCAGACGAAGAACGCACGAGCACTGTCCGACCGCGATGCCGCCGTGTTTGTCAGCGACAGCGACGCCGATACGAGCCTCATCAAGACCGTGCTCGACCTAATAGGCAAGCCCGAACAACTTCACAACCTCGAGCAAAACGTGGCTAAAATGGCGCTGCGCAACTCGGTGGAACGCATCGTCGACCGCGTCGACCAAATTATCGGTATTAACAAATAAAACGACTGAACGAAATGAATATATACTTTGTAGGAGCCGGAGGAATCGGCATGGCTGCCTTGGTGAGATACTACCTCAA
>JAQXVL010000225.1 GCA_029224905.1 Bacteroidales bacterium | reverse complement strand
GTGTTTATGATAAAACTTAGTGATTTTTAATATTCATCGATTATGAACAAAAGATGCCATTTTTTTGTCGTTATCTTAGCCTTACTATCGTTCGGTTACGGCTATTCTTACGACTTCAAAGACGAACGGTTTGCTTATAATTTCACAAATGATGGAAATGTGGCAATCACGTACTTGTCGCAAGAAGCGGATGCCAATTCGCAGTATGCAAAAGGCGAAGTGACAATCCCTGAATCCGTGAAAATTAATGACGTTACGTATCGAGTTACTGAAATCGGCGAAAGTGCTTTCCACGACTGTACGGATATCACTACGGTCAAATTGACAAACAATATCGTATATATCTGCGATTATGCATTCCAAGGATGCACGTCGCTATCGAAACTCGTTATTCCAACGTCAGTCAGTAAGATTTATCAGTATGCCTTGGTTGGCTGCACCGGACTGAAAGAATTCGTTGTAGAAGACTCAAGTGAAGATATAGATTTCAGCAATCTTACCAGTCCTAACGATGCTCTTTTTAAAGAATGCCCGTTGGAAACGGTTTACCTTGGAAGAAAATACTTGTATTTTGGCAGTACGCGTCCATTAGGAGGAATCACGACTCTTAAAAATTTGACAATCGGTAGTATGATAGATGAAATTTATCCATATGCGTTTAAAGACTGTACCGCACTTGAGAATGTAGTTCTTGGAAACCAAATTACAGCCATTGGAAATGATGCATTTATGAATTGCTCGGCTTTGCAATACATATCTTTTCCGGAATCATTGGAATCTATTGGTAGCGGTGCCTTTTACAAGAGCGGGCTTAAAGAACTTGTGTTGCCCGGAAATGTCAAGAAAGTCGATAGTGGTTGCTTTAATAAATGTACGGCACTTACAAAACTCATCGTTGAAGATAGTGAAACGACGTTAAATATGTATGTTGATGATTTTAAGTATGTCGAGACGCTATATCTGGGTAGAAATCTGTGTGGGCAATATGCCTACGTTAATCATTTTCCGGCACTTAAGTATGCGGAAATCGGACCAAATGTCACTACGATAAACAACTACTTATTTTCAGGGTCTTCATTGCTCCAATTAATTGAGGTGAAAGATGATGCAAATAGTACCAAAATGTTAACCCATTCACAATCGGATGTTAATAAATTGGTATTGACGAACTCTATCACAGAAATAAGGGAAAGTGCATTCTCAAATTGCACCGGGCTAACTGAAATCACTTTGCCTGAAAACCTTAGTTCGATAGGCGGCTCTGCATTCTCGAAATGCGAGAATATTCAAGTGGTTAAAAGCCTAAACTCTTGTCCTCCGACGCTTGGCAGTAATGTCTATAATGTTGCAACAATTCAAAATGCCGTACTGCAAGTGCCGGAAGATGCTATTTCAACATATTCGCAGGCAGAAGGTTGGAATTTCTCAAATATCATAGGCTTAAGTGGAGTAAATGCCATAACGGAAAATACAAATCAGTATTTCGTGATTTCCGACGGAGCGATTATACTGAATCAAGGTGTAAAATCAGCTTGTCTCTATTCCGTATCCGGACAGCGCATTCCTCTTCCGAAGAGCAATGTGATTTCGGGACTCCACAAAGGACTCTACATACTTGTCGTCGACGGAATATCGCATAAGGTTGCAATGTAAATAGGAATTCCTGTCTTATCGAAACGCCCCCGAAGATGCAGTCATCATCGGGGGCGCTTTATGCTATTTTGGAGTCGTTACACTTCGGAGCCGATGAGCGTGGCAGACGAAGCCGATTCGACACGGACGTTGACAAGTTCGCCGATGTGATGATTTCCGCGGGGGAAAACGATGACTTTGTTTTGGCTTGTACGCCCGAAGAGTTGGTCGCGGCTACGTTTGCTTGTTCCTTCGACGAGCACCTCAAACGTCTTGCCGATGTCGCGGCGGTTGCTTTCGGCAGAGAGTTCGTTTTGGAGAGCAATCATACGGTTTAGGCGGTCGATTTTTACCTCCTCGGGAATGTTGTCGGGGAGGTTTTTCGAGGCGAAAGTTCCGGGGCGTTCGGAGTATTTGAACATGAATGCGCTGTCGAATCCCACCTCGCGCATCAGGCTGAGCGTTTGCTCGAAGTCGTCTTCCGTTTCGTCGTGAAAACCGGTGAACATATCAGTTGTAATACCGCAGTCGGGCACGATGCGGCGGATTGCAGCGACGCGGTCGAGATACCATTCGCGAGTGTATTTTCGGTTCATCGCCTTTAGCACCTTGTTGCTACCCGACTGAACGGGCAGGTGGATGTGACGGCACACGTTTGGCACGTCGGCGATAACTTGGATGATTTCGTCGGTCATATCTTTTGGGTGCGACGTTGTGAACCGCACGCGCATGTCGGGCGCCGCTTCGGCAACCATTCTGAGCAGTCCGGCGAAGTCGAGCACGTTGCCTTCGGGGTCGACGTAGCGGTAGGAGTTGACGTTTTGACCGAGGAGAATCACTTCGTGGAAACCGCGGCTCTGCATGTCGGCAAGTTCCGCCAAGATGCTACGCGGCTCGCGACTGCGTTCGCGTCCGCGAGTGTAGGGCACGATGCAGTAGGAGCAGAAATTGTTGCATCCGCGCATGATGCTGATGTATCCGCTTGTGCGGCTGTGGCTGATGCGAGTGGGAATAACGTCGCGGTAGGTTTCGGTGGTGGAGAGTGTGATGTTGATGGCTTTTTCGCCCATTTCGGCAGCTGCCACCAGGTCGGGCAGCGCGAGATAAGCGTCGGGACCTGCCACGATGTCGACGCCATGGTTTTCGATGAGTTCGTCTTTGACGCGTTCAGCCATGCATCCGAGGACGCCGACAATCAAGCGCGAGTCGCGACGGCGACGGCGGAGCGATGCGAAATAGTCGAGGCGTGCAAATATTTTCTGCTCGGCGTTGTCGCGAATCGAGCAGGTGTTGAGGAAGACGGCGTCGGCGTCTTCGAGATTGTCGGTTATGTCGTAGCCCGCCATTTTCATCACCGAGGCAACGACCTCGCTGTCGGCAACGTTCATCTGGCAGCCGTAAGTTTCAATGAATAGTTTCTTTTCTTCCGCTTGCATATTTACAATTTTGCTGCAAAATTAGTGCAAGGCGAGGGAAAAACAAAGCGAAAACGCTTAAAACCGCCTACGGCGGTGGTTATTGGTTAGCGGTTATTGGTTAGGCTAATGGGTCTAATGGGGCAAATGGGAATAATAATCTAAAAAACTTCGTT
>JAQXVL010000224.1 GCA_029224905.1 Bacteroidales bacterium | reverse complement strand
GACATGCGGAACAGGCTACCCAGGTTCGACCCTATTGCGGCACCTGTGTTGACTATCGGACCCTCGGCTCCGACCGACCCGCCGAAGCCTATCGTTATCGAACTGGCAACGACCGAGGTGTAGGTGTTGTGTAGTTTCAGTCGACTTTTGTTTTGCGAAATGGCATATAGCACTCGGGTTACACCGTGTGAGATATTGTCTTTAACAACATAACGAACGTAGATGCCAACAATGAGAATGCCTAAAACCGGGTAGAGCAAATAGAGGTAGTTGGCTCCCGTAATGTTGATATGTTCACTCAGCGTTGATGCGATTATTGAGATTAGAAATTTCAGCAACAAAGCTGCAAAACCCGACAATACGCCAACAACAAAAGCCAAAATCAGCAAAAACGAGCGCTCGCTGATGTGGTCTTCTCTCCAAGTGAGAATCCGCATCAACAGCCGATTTGCTTTGGTGTTTTGCGCTGTTTTTATCATATGTCTTACAATCCTTTTCCTGTAAATACCGTTTTTATTGTGTATATAATAATTTTTATGTCGATAAGCAGCGACATATTTTCGATATAGATAATGTCGTATTTCGTACGGGTTATCATTTCGTCGATGTTGGTTGCGTAGCCGAACTTGACCATACCGAGCGACGTTATGCCCGGACGAACTTGATAGATGAGCGTGAAGTAGGGGGCGCGCTCAATGATTTTGTCGACAAAATAGCGACGCTCGGGACGCGGACCGACAAGCGACATATCGCCTTTGACGACGTTCCAAAACTGAGGCGTTTCGTCGAGCCGGTATTTACGCAAAAACTTGCCGATGCGAGTCACGCGCGGGTCGTCGGTCGACGAAAGTTGCGGCACATTGCCCTTTTCGGCATCGTTGCACATCGTGCGAAATTTGTAGATGTTGAACGGCTTGCCGTGCCGCCCGATGCGCTCTTGCTTGTAGATTACCGGACCTTTGGAGTCTTTCTTTATCAGTATCGTGATTATCAGAAATACCGGCAACAGCAGAATGAGTGCCAACGCCGAAGCAACGATGTCGATTGCCCGCTTGATGCTCTTCTGCGAGTCGGGCATATCGTTTTGCGCTATGTCGATAAGCGGCTCGGTGAGAATATTGTCGTGGCGCACTTTCGTCATCAAGATGTCGCATAGTTCCGGCGCTATCTTTATCGGCACATTGTATTTAAACAAGTTGTTGATGAGGTTGAACAACTGCTCTTTGTCGATTTTGTTGACCGTAATAATAATCGTGTCGATGTTGAGCATTTCGCAAACATGGTCGATTTGCGAGAACGGAAACACCGAAATGCCGTCGGCTACGCTCTCTGCTTTTTCGCTGCCAAAGCGTATGATAGCTTCAACGTGATAGCCCGATGCCTTGTATTTGCGGTCGTTTTGACGAATGAATTCTGCGGTTTTAGTGTTGTTGCCGATAACGAGCGTTCGGAACTTCAGTTTTCCGGACTCGATTTTAGCAATAACTCGCCCGGTTATGAAGAAACGAGTCACGTAAAGCGCTCCAAAGATACACGCCCACATCGTGAGCACCAGCTCGTAGTTGATAAGACGTTCGGGGAATGTGTCGTTGATGAGCACGGAGAAAAACATAATGATGGCGGCGATAAATGTCGACATCGCCGTCGTGCTGAGTTCTTGCAGCCGCGATTTGAAAAACACCCGATTGTAGTAGCCCGAAAGATAGGCAATCACTACCATCATTATCGGGAAAATGAGAATTCCTAATCGCGTACCTTCGGAAGTCAAGAAGCCGTAGAGGTCGTTGATTTCCGCCACGCCGGCACTGCCTTGAATCATGTCGAATCGCAATGCCGAATACACTATCCATGCCACGTTGGCTGCCAAGTAGTCGCCGACGATGTATGCTATCCGTTGTCGTGTTTCGCCTATCATTGCTGTTTTCCGATTTTATGATTCCGAATAATTAGTTTCTCAAGATTTTAAAACATCCGTCGCTGCCGAGTTTTATCACGCTCGATGGCGCACTCTCCGTTCGGTCGTCCTGTCGATATTTTACGACGTAGTCGACGGCGTTTTTTATATCGTCGCTGATTTGGTCAAACGTCGTCGGCGAAGGTTGTCCGCTGATGTTTGCCGACGTCGACACTATCGGGCGACGCAGCCCTCGGCACAGACGCAACGAGAATGCTTCGCGGGTAATGCGAATGCCCACGCTTCCGTCGTCGGCTAAGAGGTTGCGCGCCAGGTTGCGCGCGCGGTCGTAGATGATTGTCAACGGCTTAACGGCAACCTCAATCAGGTTGTAAGCCACTTCGGGAACCTCGTCGACGTAGCGCTCCAAGCGATTTTCGTCGTCGAGCAGCACAAGCATTGCCTTCGACTCGGCGCGCTGCTTGATGTCGTACACCCGCGCTACGGCAGCTTCGTTAGTGGCATCGCAGCCGATGCCCCATATAGTATCTGTGGGGTAGAGTATCACTCCGCCCGCTTTCAGTATCTTTATTGCTTCTCTTAAATCGTCTTCCATATTCAGTTTTCGAGCGCATAAATGTATTCGCTCGTTTTCAAACTACAAATATAAAGCAAAACCGACAAAAATCAAAGCGCAATGCTCTGTTTTTGTCGGTTTCGTACACGGCTCTTTCATTTAAAAAAAAACGTGATTTCTCAAAAATAGTTCTATTTTATAGCGCGAATTCCGGCGGATTTTCTTCTTTAGCCTATCTTTTCCCTTAGCCTTCTTGTGTATATAAATTCAAATCGCGTAAACCGTTAAATATTTTATATTCAACCAAATAATTGCTATAAAAATTTGGTTAAGTGGCGGATATTTTGTAATTTTATAGGTGAAAATCAAATAATTATGAAAACATCC
>JAQXVL010000223.1 GCA_029224905.1 Bacteroidales bacterium | reverse complement strand
GCGGCAGCGTGAGTTTCTGCACCAACTCGGGCAACGTATCGTCGACGCTCACGTCGGAAACCGTCACGTCGACGAAAGTGTTTCAGCGCACCGGCGGAATTGTGGGAAGAAGCGGCAACGCGCGCATCGACGCCTGTGTCAATTCCGGAAAAGTTACCAATAATATGTGCTACGTCGGCGGCATCGTCGGCGAATGCTATATGACCGACGTGACCAACTGCGTCAACAGTGGCGCTGTGTTCAGTTCCGAAAAATATTTCGACTCCTACGTCGGCGGAATTGCCGGAAAATTCGAAGGGAAAAGCGGTAGCCAAGCATTGTTGCTCAACTGTACGAATACGGGAAACATTACGAGTTATACGTCGGTCAATTTCCGAGCATGGGCAGCCGGAATCGGCGCGATTTTATACTATGCCGACTTTGGTAACTGCCTGAACAGCGGCACGTTGAGTGCGTCGGGGAAAACAACCTATAAAGAAGCCATTTGCATCACCGGCAACAATTGCAACGAACTCAACAAGCCCGCCACGGCGGCGGAAGCCAACAAGTGGGGCGCGACGTATAATGCCGACGCGTCGCATCACTTCTTGATGCCGATAGCCGCCGACGGCGCGTCGATGGCCTACTTCAACCGCTTCGGCATGACGAGCAACCAAGGTACGGCGATGTTCTACTCGGCGACGACTAAACCGTTGAAAGCGAGCATAGTGTCTGCGGCAGGCGGCAGCGCAACTACCGTTGCCATTGCCGCCGGAGGATATGGCACAGCGAAAGGGCTCAGCCCGGATGCTGAGTACGTCTACACACTTTACGACGGGTCGAACATCGTGACGCGCAGCCGCTTTAAAACGCCTTCGTTAGGTCTTAAACTCGAGCAAGACCTGTTGCGGTGGAACACGTTGCAAGCGCATGCCACGTATACGGCGGAAGGACTCGAGGGCGCGCGCCTGTCGTATAGCCTCGGCGACGGCGAGACAGGCGAGTGGACCGACTATGAGCCCGAGGCTGACGGCTCGTTCGTGACAAAGAGTCTGCAAGAAAACAGTTACTATCACCTTTTGGCAGTCGTGACGTGGAAAGGCGGTTCGGCGCAGTCGGAGCCACTGCGCGTCACAACACCCTGCATATCGCCCGACTACGTTGAAACAGCGCGCGGCATCGACTGGCTCGGCTATCGCTGCATGAACGTCGACGAACTGCGCGAGTGCGGCGTGGAAGAATACGGGTTGTATACCTATAGATTATACAGCAACGGTACGAAAAGCAATATCGAGACCTATATCGGGACGCTGCATCCCGACGTGAGAGTGAACCATAAAGATTTGCTGTCGACTAACGATAAAGTGCACATCGAAGGCTACACCGTTCGTGGCGGCGAGAAAAAGTATTTTCCGCTCGACATCGTGAAACTTCCGTTCAACGTGATAGACGACCCCGACTTCGTGTCGGCCAAGGCATTCCGCCTGCGCGCCGGCATTTCCAACGTATATCCCTCCGACGTTGCCATCTTCGGCAGCTATCAGACCACTCAGTTAACCACGGCGTACTGCGCTCCCGGCAGCAATTTATGCCATTTTATATGCAATTATCCGTCGCCGTCGTTCTACAACGTGTACATTCAGTTTAAAGGTTCGACGAAGTGCGATAAAGATATCGATTTGACAACGACCAACTGCGAGTACGTGCCGCCGTATCTAATGGGCATCAAGCGCGGCTCGGGAATGGCATTTACTTGCTACGTCGGGTGCGGCGAAGACGGTTTGGCGGCATGGGAGTACGTCATTCGCGTTCGCGAATTGGGTACCGAGAAGTGGACCGAGTGGGCAGCCACATACAAGAAGCCGGATTGGAGTGTCGACTATTACGTAGCCTCCGGTTCGGTCAATACAGCAGACTTTAACTACAATCCGGCGAAGACGTATGAGGTGCAGTTCTGCGCGCGGCGCGGCAACGATTTCGACGTCAGCGAGACGATGCTCATTAACAGCGCCGGCAACCAAACCCTCGACAAATCGTCGGGCGTCGAGCAACTTCCTCTCGACACAGCCGTCGAGGGCGCATTCGGCAACGAGCCCGACACCTATAGCATATTTACCCTCGACGGACGCTGTGTGCTGACGTTGCGCAACCGCATCTGGAGCGAAGTGCGCCGCAGCCTTGATTTGCCGCGAGGCATCTACATCGTGGCGCCGTCGCGTCGCGGAGCAGCCCGCAAGATGGCGTTGTAATTACTTTTTAATGACGGAAGAGAGCGAAATATTTGAAATTCCCGGCGGTCGCGTTGACTACAGCGGCGCGTATACCGACTTCGTGTTGATGCATTCGACGAGTCGGTCGCTGCTCTATCGAGCGGTGCGCGGCGGCAAATATTTCATGCTCAAAACGATAAAAACCGGCGACGGGATGTCGGAGTCGGTGTTGCGCCGCGAGTATGAGTTGTCGCTCGGCATGCAGCATCATCACGTGGCGATGACGGTGACCTACGAGCCGTCGCTGCCAATCGGTCCGGCAATTGTGATGGAATATGTCGACGGAGTGGACCTGCGCGGTTTTCTTGCGACGAATCCCGATGCGGCACAGCGTAGGCGCGTGTTCAGCCAAATGCTTGACGCTGTGGCGTATATCCATCGCTCCGGCGTGATACATAACGACCTAAAGCCCGAAAACATACTCATCACGCGGAGCAACTGCGACGTGAAAATCATCGATTTCGGCTATTCCGCCGACTCAGCGCACTACCTGACGCGAACGCTCGGCGGCACACGTCGCTATGCCTCGCCGGAGTTGGTCGAGCGCGCCGACGACATCGACACACGCAGCGACGTCTATTCGCTGGGCGTGATTATGGCAGACCTTTTCGGCTCGAAATACGGCAGAATCCGCCGTCGCTGTATGGCAACGGAGCGCAATAGGCGTTACCGCAATGCGGAATATTTGCAGATGGCTTGGCAGCGGCGAAATTGGCTGAATTGGGCTGTGGCGGCTACGGTTGTCGCGGCAGCGGTGGCAGGCGTGGTAGTTTGGACGCAGATGCGGTCGAGCGACATACGGCAAGCCATCGACGAAGCGTCCGTGCGAGTCGAGAGCCTTGCGACGCGAATCGATTCGGTGGCAGAGGCAGAGCGCCTTGCGGCAGAGCGCCGACAAGCGACGGTCGACAGTGTGACGGCGACGTGCCGAAGCCGTGTCGAAGCCGAATATGAGCAACGAATGCGCGCCGTAGCCGCCGAGGTCTATCGCGACTTTGCAGAGCGTCACGTAGCCGCATTCGATGCGTCGGTGAGCCGAATTGCCGAAGAAACCTATGCCGAACTCGACGTTACGTCGGCGGCTGAAGTGCGGCGACTCGTCGACCCCATAATCGCCGAAAAACACACATCGTTGGCGACTCGAGCGCGCGCGTTACAGCCTATGATAGAGGAAAATACGTCGTGCGAAGAAGAGTTTCTCTACTATAAGTCGCTGCTGCGAGGCGGCAAGCCGTTCCGTCGTTGGCGTCAGTGAGCCGCTTAGTGCGCTTCGAGCCAGTTGCTACCCGTGTCGCAGTCTGCCACGAGAGGCACGGTTAACTTAGCGGCATTTTCCATCTCGGTTTTAACGATATCGCGGACGCGGTCGAGTTCGTCGGGGATGACGTCGAAGTTGAGTTCGTCGTGGACTTGTAGAATCATTTTCGAGCGGATACCTTCGTCGGCGAAGCGGCGGAAAATGCGAATCATAGCGATTTTGATGATGTCGGCGGCGGTGCCTTGGATGGGCGCGTTGATGGCGTTACGCTCGGCATAACCGCGAACGACGGCGTTGCGCGAGTTGATGTCGGGTAGGATGCGTCGGCGGCCGAACATCGTGGTGACGTAGCCCGTCGAGCGGGTACGTTCGATGCAGTCGTCCATGTATTTTCGCACGCCGGGGAAGGTGGTAAAATAGCCTTCAATAATCGCTTTCGCCTCCGCGCGCGGAATTTGCAGGCGTTCGCTGAGCCCGAAAGCGGAGATTCCGTAAATCATGCCGAAGTTGGCGGTTTTCGCCTTGCGGCGCTGGTCGGCGGTGACGTCGTCGATTCGTTCGTGGAAGATTTTGGCGGCGGTAGCGCGGTGGATGTCTTCGCCGGCGAGAAACGCGTCGACCATCGAACTGTCCATGCTCATGTTGGCAACCAGACGGAGTTCGATTTGCGAGTAGTCGGCGGAGAAGAACACATGCCCGTCGTCGGGGATAAATGCTTTACGGATTTCGCGGCCTTCTTCGTTTCGAATCGGAATGTTCTGCAAGTTCGGGTTTGTCGACGAGAGACGCCCGGTGGCGGTAACCGTCTGATTGTAAGTGGTATGAATCTTTCCTGTTGAGGGGTTGATGAGCAACGGCAGAGCGTTGACGTAGGTCGATAGGAGTTTCTTGAGTTTACGATATTCGAGGATTTTGCCGACAATCGGATGCCGCATGCGGAGGTGTTCGAGCACTTCTTCGGTAGTGGAATACTGCCC
>JAQXVL010000222.1 GCA_029224905.1 Bacteroidales bacterium | reverse complement strand
TCTTTTACGAATAAATGGGATTCCCAATCATATCCATATTTTGGTAAGTCTTAGTCCAACCATATCCGTTGCCGATTTTGTGAAGAAAATAAAGCAACAATCGAGTAGTTGGATGAAAGATTGTGGCAAGTTTCCCGATTTCGAGGGCTGGTGCAGAGAATATGGTGCATTTTCTGTGTCAGAATCAGCGAAATTCGCTGTGATAGAATATATTATCGGACAACAAGAGCACCATCGCAAATTCACTTTTGAGAATGAATACAAGGATTTATGCTCTAAATATGGATTGTCTTTTACAAATCTTGATTTGACATAGCGCATTCATTATCACGACCGAACCTCTCACGAGGTTCGAATATCTATATCATTGTCGTTCACCGGGTTAAGTACCTCCGGCACTGAACCCGGCGTTACCCACAATTGGCGCCCCTCCGGGGCTTTTCATTCTCATCGTATCTTCGACACGATGAGAATGTCCGGGTTGAACCGTTTGAGGTGAATATTGCAGCTCCGGGGTATCTCCCCGATTTTTTCTTATAAGATGGTAAAAGAGAGGACATATCAAATTGATATGCCCTCTTTTTTTTATTCATAAAACTACACTCTACGCGAGCGAATTGATTGTCTCGATAATCTTATCGTAAGCGGCTTTGATGTTGTCGGGATTCTTGCCGCCGGCTTGAGCGAATGCCGGTTGACCGCCGCCACCACCTTGGATGAGTTTCGCAGCCTCGCGAACGATTTGCGAAGCGTTGAAGCCACGCTTGGTAAGGTCGTCGGTAACCATCACCGTAAGCATCGGCTTGCCTGCGTTGAGGGTTGCGCCGACGAAGATTGTACTTGCCGGACTTGCCTCACGCACTGCGAAAGCCACACCCTTGACAGCGTCGGCAATACGCGGTCCGAGAAGGCTGCATACCTTGATGTCGTTAATCGTTTCAGCGGCGCCGAGCACATGTGCCGTAACCGTCTTGATGCGCTCTTTTATCATGTTTTCAGCCTCTTTGCGCAGTTCGGCATTTTCGTTGATTGTCTTGCGCACGGCTTGAATGACGTTAGTAGTGTTGAGCAAGCCGCTCATTTCGGTGAGCATATCTTGGAAGTCGTAGATAGCATTTTCTACGGTTTCGCCGGTAATTGCTTCGATACGACGGATTCCGGCTGCGATGCTGCTTTCCGAAACGATGCGAATCATACCGATATTACCGGTGTTGGCAACGTGCGTACCGCCACAGAGTTCAATTGACGAATCGTATTTGACAACGCGAACGTCGTCGCCGTATTTTTCGCCGAACAGAGCCATAGCGCCGAGGGCTTTTGCTTCGGCGATGGGCATGTGGCGATGCTCTTCGAGAGCAATGGCGCGGCGCACTTTCTTGTTGGCGAGGCGCTCTACCTTGCGAATTTCTTCGGGAGTCATCTTCTGGAAGTGCGAGAAGTCGAAGCGCAAGAACTTAGCCGACACAAACGAGCCCTTTTGCTCAACGTGAGTGCCGAGCACTTCGCGCAAAGCCTCGTGGAGCAAGTGAGTTGCGGTGTGGTTGCAAGAGATAGCCATGCGGTTGTCCTCGTTGATGCGAGCAACCACCGGTGCTTCGGGATTTGTCGGGATGCGACGCATGATGTGCACGGGCAAGTTGTTTTCGCGCTTTGTATCGGTAACTTCGATGGTTTCGTCGCCGACGATGAGCCAACCCGAGTCGCCTACCTGACCGCCCATTTCGCCGTAGAACGGCGTTTTCGAGAGCACAACCTGGTAGAACTCAGCGTTTTTCTGTTTAACCTTACGGTAGCGAAGGATGCGAGTTTCCACCTCGGTAAGGTCGTAGCCGACGAACTCTGATTCGCCTTCAGCGAGCGTCACCCAGTCGGAAGCCTCAACGGCAGCGGCATTGCGCGCACGCTCTTTCTGTTTAGCCATTTCGGCGTTGAATTCTTCGATGTCGACGCTCAAGCCGTTCTCTTTGAGAATCAACTCGGTAAGGTCGAGCGGGAATCCGTAAGTGTCGTAGAGCGTAAACGCTTCAGCACCCGAAATCGATTGCTTGCCGGCTTTGCGAGCATCGTCGATAACCTTTTCGAGCAACTTGATACCCGTTTCGAGCGTACGCAAGAATGCGTCTTCCTCTTCTTTGATTACTTTTTTAATAAGTTCTGCTTGATTCTTCAATTCGGGATAAGCGGCACCCATCGAATCGACAAGCGTATCGACAATGCGATAGATGAATGCTTGCTTCTGACCGAGGAATGTGTAAGCATAGCGAACGGCGCGACGCAGAATGCGGCGAATCACATAGCCTGCCTTAGCGTTCGACGGCAGTTGAGATTCGGCAATCGAGAAGGAGATTGTGCGCACGTGGTCGGCAATAACGCGCATAGCCACGTCGGTTTTGGGGTCGTCGCCGTAGGCTTTGCCCGAGAGTTGTCCGATTTTCTTCAACAGCGGTTGGAACACGTCGGTATCATAGTTCGACTTTTTGCCTTGCAAAATGCAGCAGAGGCGCTCGAAGCCCATACC
>JAQXVL010000221.1 GCA_029224905.1 Bacteroidales bacterium | reverse complement strand
CGTTGACGAATTTGTCGTATTTGAGTTTGTAGATGCCGCCGCCGATGGCAAATTCGAGGCGCCAGCGTCCGCGTTTGCCGATTGGTTTGCGGTATCCGAGCGAGATTCCGCCGCCGAGTGCGGGATTTTTGCCGTTATGGTCTTGGTAGCGATAATCGCCGCTGAATGCGAAGTTGTAGTAGGTCATTGCGCCGTGAGCGCCGACGAACCAGCCGTCGCGACCCGTCAACCAGAAGCGCAGTTCGGGTTGGAACGAGAGCGTGCGGAATTTGAGTTCGCGCGAGAAGTAGTCGAGCGACGTGCCGTAGGTTGCGAAAGCGAACGACCAGCGACGACCGAAGTCCACCTCGATAGCCGCGTTACCGTTCAGCGCAGCCCAGCCTAAAAGGTTGGTACGCAGGTAGAAACGATTCTTCTCGCGGCGCACGGTGTCGACCACGGCGGGCGCAGGTTGCGGAGCAACAGGTTGTACGAAAATAGGTTGCGGATTGACCGGAGCCGGCGTCGGCGTGTAGACGCGCGCCGTGTCGTCGAGGAAGATTACAGGCATCATTTCCTGCTTTTGCGGCACTTCGTCGAGGTCCTCGTCGGGCACATCGTCGGCGATAATAATCGTCACGACAGCACACGACTTGCGCATTCCGCTGAAATATAGACGCGATATTTCCGACCAGAGCGAGCCGCCATTGATTTGGCGAAGGCGTTCGACAATCGTTTCAGAGTCGACGCCGCGGCGATACTGCGCCATCGTGCGCACCGCTTCGTCGCGACCTTCGAGGTCGGAATGCTTGACGTTATTAATAAGGTATCCCCACGGGATGTATTGGTCGTCGTGGCGAATTTTCTCAGCCGGGATGTTGACCTTCTCCGTGATAGCGCGTTCGAGCGCCAGCATACGCTCGTGCGAGAGGCGGCGGTTCAGATCCGCACGACCTTCCGGCGAAGCGGCGCCGCAGAACGTCACGGCAACGATGTCCGATTGGGGAGTCGATTCGAGGAGATTAACGATTTCGTTGATACGGGCGGCATTTTCGCGATAGTTAACATCAATTCTGTCTGCAGCGATTTTGAAATCAACGCAGATTTCCCGTCGTGTTTCCTTGGCATTGCTGTCAAAAAGCCCGACAATCAGCAGGATTGATAATATTAATATGCCTTTGTTTCCCATTCCTAACTCATATACTTGGCAAATTTAACCATTAAAAAAACGAAAACAAAAGATTAAGGCAACAATTTTGCACTTTTCACACATTTTATACTTTCATTTCCGTCTTCGAAACAAAAATCACGGCGCCGCGTTGCGTATACCCGCGATTTGCATTACCTTTGTGTTACAAAAAGAGAAGAAGATAATGAAGTCTACACTTATGAAAATCTACAAAGTGTTGAGAAGCGTTTTCGTTTCCCTTCTCGTTTTGTTTGTATTAGTCTACGGGATTCTATACCTGCTGCTGTGCATTCCGGCGATTCAAAACAAGATAAAACATCGCGCAGAGGCGGAACTATCGAAACTTCTTACCACCGAAGTTACAATCGGCAACATTTCAATCAAGCCGTTCAACGAGGTCGAAATCGAGAACGTAAGCGTTGCCGGGCGCGACTGCAAGCCGATTGCCTCAATCGACAAACTTGCCGCGCAGATGAGCATTTACGACTTCATCGCCGACCGACGCTTTGTGTTCGACTATGCCGAAGTTGTCGGGCTGAAAGCGCGATTGGAAAAGGCAGACCCGTCGGCGCCGCTTAATATTCAGTTTATCATCGACGCGCTCAAAAGCAAGGACAAAAACAAGCCGCCGACGCCTTACGACGTTGAGCTGAAAGCCGTAGCCATACGAAAGAGCGCCGTGACGTTCGACGTCGTGTCGGAGCCGCATCGCCCCGCAGGCATATTCGACCCCAACCATATCTCCGTCAGCCAGCTGCGTACCGACGCAATCTTGCCGAAAATCAAGAACGATTCCATCGTTGTCGACGTAAAGCGATTGGCACTGCATGAAGTTAGCGGATTCGAACTCAACGACTTAGCGGCAAACGTGGAAGTCTATCCCGATATGCTCAGCGTGAAAAATCTCCGCATAGCTATGCCGGGTACTTTGCTCGTGCCGCAAGACATCACCGTACGCTACAAGTCGCTGCAATCGATTGCCGACGACATACGTACGACTCCGCTGCGACTCGTCGTTGCAAACAGCTACGTCACGCTTGCCGACCTCACGCCGTTTGTACCGGCTTTCAAAAACATGCGCGAACCGATTTATCTGACGTGCCTGCTCACCGGCACGCTCGACCGCGTAATGATTGAAACCCTCGACCTGTCGACCGCCAACTCCGCGCTTACGCTGAAAACATCCGGACGCATCGACAACCTTACCGACGGCAAAAACCTCCGTGCCGAACTGCCCAGCATAAACCTTCACGCCGAAATTCGTCAACTGCTCGACGATTCGATGATGCGCTTCAAACTGCCGAGCGGCGCAGTTCGCGTGATTGACGCAACCGACTTTTTGGCAGTCAACGGCTCATTGACCTACAAACCCGAGCGAGTAGACTACGCCGGAACCATCAACACCGCTTTGGGACAACTCGAGTCCGATTTAGGCTTAAAACGCAACGACAAAGGCTCGGTGACACACATCAACGGCAATCTCAAGTCGCGCAACCTCAAAATCGGCGGATTGGCAAAGATGCCCGACGTGCTCAACGAACTCGCTTTCGACATCAACGCCGACATGGCACTCGCCGGCGGGCTGCCCTACGGAAACGTCGACGGCACAATCAACTACATCGACCTTAAGGGCTATCGCTACAACAACATAAACGCCGACCTAGAAATCGACGGGCGCAACTACGACGGACAGATATGCCTGCACGACCCGAACGTCGACCTCGACATCGAAGGAAAGTTCCGCCCCGACGGCGAAAACACCGTTGTCGACGTAGTTGCCACGCTCGCTAACCTAAGCCTTGCAAACCTCAACCTCACCAACAAATACCACGACTACCGACTGAACGGCATCGCCGAAGTGTCGCTGACCGGCAACAATATCGACAACGTCGAGGGCGACCTGATGCTCAGCGACTTATCGTTCTTAAACGAGGAAAACGAGGGCATAAGCATCGACCACCTCGACATTACGGCTCGTCGAAAAGACGCCGGAAAATACTACACAATCAATTCCGAGATACTCAACGGCTACATCGACGGAACAACAAATTTCGCCGGGCTGACTACCTCGTTGAAGCACATCGTGGGCAACGTATTCCCCAGCCTTGCCAACTACATCCCGGCAAACGACAAAGCCAAATCCAACAGCCAAAACGACTTCGTCTACCACTTCCAAATTGCCGAAAACGAAAAGTTGCTCAAATTTTTCAACGCACCGCTGAAAATTGCGCACCCAATCAAGATTTCGGGACGCGTTGACGACATCGACGGTCGTGCCACAATCGGCGTCGATGCTCCCTACCTCGTCCAAGGCAAGAAGATGATAGAAAAGACCAGTCTGTCGATTGACTTCGACGGCGACAACGATATGATGAGCATTAATGCCGTGAGCCAACTCGACCACAAGAACGGCAACATCTTGCTCGTGTTCAACGGCACAGGCGCCGCCGACCGATTCGACTCCGACATCAATTGGCAGTACGACCGCAAACGCAACTTCTCGGGAAGCATCAACCTGTCGACTCTCTTCAAGCGCAACGACGACAACCGCTTTGCCGCCGACATCGACATAAATCCCACCACGTTCAGCGTCAACGATACCACTTGGCACGTTACGCCGGCACGAATCAACATCGACGACCGCCGAATCACCGTCGACGGCATACACGTCTATCGCGACAACCAGTCGATAAAGGCTAACGGAGTGGCTTCGACCAATCCCGATGACGTCATCAAACTGCAACTCACCAACATCGACCTCGGCTACATCTTCGAAACACTCAACATCAATCACGTAGCCTTCAGCGGAGACGCAACCGGCGACTTCTTCGCCTCGTCGCTCTTTACGCGCACGCCGCAGCTCAACACGCCTCGCCTGCACGTCAAAAACTTCGCCTACCATCACGCTCTGCTCGGCGAAGCCGACATACAAAGCGCTTGGGACAACGAAAACAAAGGAATCATCATCAATGCCGACATCGCGCAGCCCAACAAGCGCATGACTTACGTTCGCGGCGGCGTATACCTCGGCAAAGACTCGCTCAACTTCAAATTCAACACCGACCACGTCAACGTCAAGTTGCTTCAGCCTTTCATGAAGGCTTTCACATCCGACATCAGCGGCGAAGCATCCGGCGAATGTGAGCTCTACGGCACATTTAAGTTGCTCAACGTTCGCGGACGAATGTTTGCCGACAACTTCAAGATGAAACTCGACTACACCAACACATACTACACCATAGCCGACTCCGTAATACTCGAGCCGGGACGAATCATCATTCGCGACGCCGTGCTCCGCGACATGCAAGGCAACACCGCAAAACTTCGCGGAACAGTCACCCACAACTACTTCCATGACGCAACCTACGATTTCGCCGTCACCGAGGCGAACAAACTGCTCTGCTACGACACCAACGAAAAAATCAACCCGCTCTGGTACGGAAAAATATACGCCAACGGCTCAGCCTACGTCAAAGGAATCCCCGGACGCTGCGACATCGACATCAACATGTCGGCGGCACGCAATTCCAACTTTACATTCGTGCTTAGCGACCAAGAAGAAGCCGGCGAATACTCGTTTATAACCTTCACCGACAAACGCAAAGAGAAACGCCTCGAAGAAGAAAAAGAGAAACGCGCAAAACAGCCGTTCGACTTCCTCGCCACGCTCAATCAAGACAAAAAAGACGAGAACCCGTCACAATTCAACCTCAACCTCCAAGTTGAAGCCAACCCCAACGTGGCGATAACAATGATAATGGACCCCGAAGGCGGCGACCGCATACGCGCCACCGGAAAGGGCAACATGCAAATCAAATATTCGTCGAGCGACGAGATGAAAATGTTCGGCAGCTATACTGTCGACCAAGGTCGCTACAACTTCACGCTTCAAGACATCATCATACGCGAGTTTAACATCAAGCCCGGCGCCACCATCTCTTTCCACGGCGACCCGCTGCAAGCCGTCGTCGACCTCCAAGCAGCCTATACGGTCAACGCCAACCTGCTCGACCTCGACGAATCGTTTGCCGACGACCGCGAGCTCAATCGCACTCTCGTGCCCGTCAACGCCCTGCTCAACCTCAGCGGCGTCATCTCGCAGCCCGACATCTCCTTCGACCTCGAATTCCCCACCCTTACCGCCGACGTCTACCGAAAAGTGAAGAGCATCGTCAGCACGGACGACTTGATGAACCAACAGATTCTCTATCTGCTCGCTCTCGGTCGATTCTATACGCCGGAATATATGGGTGGTTCCGGTCGCTCCAACGAACTGGCATCGGTGGCTTCGTCGACCGTTTCCAGCCAGCTGACAAGTATGCTCGGTCAAATCAACGACAACTGGACGATTGCGCCGAACTTCCACTCCGACAAAGGCGACTTCTCCGACGTCGAAGTCGAGCTCGCCCTGTCGAGCCGTTTGCTCAACAACCGTCTGCTGCTCAACGGCAACTTCGGATACACCGACAACGCAATGAACAGCAACAACTTTATCGGCGACTTCGACATCGAATACCTCCTTACCAAAAACGGCAACTTCCGACTTAAAGCCTACAATCGCTACAACGACCAAAACTACTACATCCGCAACGCCCTGACAACGCAAGGCGTCGGCATTATGTTCAAGCACGATTTCAACAGCTTCTTGCATCGTCATCGCTCTAAAAAAGAAGCAGTGGCACCGACTCCTGCCGATACCACCGCCACAAAGTAATCTTCCGCTATTCCGGGATTGCCGACAACGGCGAATCGAACGAAAAATCAATGCCCATATCCTCAAGTTCGCACAAGAATTCGCGACTTGCCACGACTCTACACGGAGAATTGAGCTCGACAATAAGATTATTCTTCTTGTTAATCAACTCCAACTTCATCGGTAGCGCCGACTCGTCGTCGTTCTTGACGTTAGCTGCAAGCAAATCGCTGAAGCGGTTATTCAACAGGCTCGTCTCGCCTGTGCGGAGCGTGATGCCGCGAACGAGGTCGCCACGCATGCCGTCGATGTTCGACACCGAAAGAAGTGTGAAATACAATTTGTCTGCCGAATCGCCGCGAGCAAAACGGCTGCGTTGGAAAGTAAAGCGTACGGCGACAGGCATCCCGACGACAAATTGCGGTGCAAAAGTCTCGTAGTTGCGTCCGTATAAGCGCAACTCTGCCGTGCCGGTATAGTCTTCGATTTTTACGACGGCGAATTTCGAGTTGTTGCGCGACACGAGTTCTTTGTTTTCAACGACCAAACCGCCCAAAACGTAGTCGAAATTCTCGAGTTGCTTGATGGTCGAATAGTCTTGCGCTTTCACGTTGCAACCGTACTCTACTTCGGTGTAGTATTTATCCAACGGATGTGCCGACAGATAGAGTCCGACGAATTCGCGCTCGCGGTCGAGTCGCTGAATGTCGGTCCAAGTGTTGCGGTGCGACGGCTCCGGCTTGGCGGTGTCGATTTCCTCAATGTCGCCGAAAAGCGACGCCGTTTGGTTGGCTTTTTGCGTCTGGAAGCGCTGTCCGTAGCGCACAAGCAGTTCGCCGAACGAAGGCTCGTCGTCGGTCTTTTCGAAGTCCTCACGATTGACGCCAAAACGGTCGAAAGCGCCTGCCAAAGCAAGACTATCGATAACCTTGCGGTTGCACGTCGTCAGGTTGATGCGTTCCACCAAGTCGTAGACCGATTTAAACGGTCCGTTGGCTTTACGCTCGTCGAGGATGGCTTGCACGGCGTTGAGCCCCACGCCTTTGATAGCGGCAAGTCCGAAACGTATCTGCCCGGCATTGTTTACGCTGAACCGCGCGCGACTCTCGTTGATATCCGGCGACTTTACGTCGATTTTCATCACCTTACATTCGTCCATAAACTTGGTAAGTTTGGTGATGTCGTTCAAGTTACGGCTCAGCACGGCTGCCATATATTCGGCAGGATAGTTCGCCTTGAGGTAGCCCGTTTGGTAGGCAACCCACGAATAGCATGTGGCGTGCGACTTGTTGAACGCATACGAAGCAAACTTTTCCCAGTCGGACCAAATCTTGTCGAGAATCTTCGGGTCGTGGCCGTTAGCCTTGCCGCCCTCGATGAATTTCGGCTTCATTTCGTCGACAATCTTCTTTTTCTTCTTACCCATCGCCTTACGAAGTGCGTCGCTCTCGCCGCGAGTAAAGTTGGCGAGCTGGCGGCTCAAGAGCATCACCTGCTCCTGATAGACGGTAATACCGTAAGTGTCCTTAAGGTATTTCTCCATCACCGGAATGTCGTACTCAATTGGCTCTTGACCGTGTTTACGCTTGATGAATTGCGGGATGTAAGCCATAGGACCCGGACGATAGAGCGCATTCATGGCGATGAGGTCTTCGAAAGTCGAAGGCTGAAGTTCGCGCAAATATTTCTGCATGCCGGTCGACTCGAATTGGAACGTGCCGGTCGTGCGACCTTCGCTATAGAGTTGGTAAGTTTTCGGGTCGTCGATAGGAATCTTATCGATGTCGAGCTCAATGCCGTGGCGCTCCTTGATGTTTTCGAGAGCCTCCATAATAATCGACAGCGTCTTCAAGCCGAGGAAGTCCATCTTAATCAGTCCGGTCGACTCGATGACGGAGCCTTCATACTGCGTAACGAGCACCTTTTCGCCGTCTTTGTCGGTTGCCGTAGCTACCGGAACCCAGTCGGTGATGTCGTCGCGTCCGATAATCACACCGCAGGCATGCACACCCGTGTTGCGCGCATTGCCCTCAAGCTCTTGAGCATACTTCAGCGTTTCGCGCACCAGTTCGGACCCGTGCTCCACCTGCTCGTGCAGCTCGGGAATGTGCGCATAGCAGTTCTTCAGGTTGACCTTATATTTTGTGCCCTCAATCTCGAAATCGCGGGCAGGGACATATTTTGCAAGTTTGTCGCTCTCCGGCAACGGCAGACGCAGCACGCGAGCAACGTCTTTAATCGCCGACTTCGAAGCCATCGTACCGATAGTAATGATGTGCGCAACCTTCTCGGCGCCGTACTTTTGCGTAACGTAACGCAACACAACGGCACGCCCGTCGTCGTCGAAGTCGACATCGATATCAGGCAACGAAATACGGTCGGGATTCAAGAAACGCTCGAAAAGCAAGTCATATTTTATCGGGTCGATATCCGTGATACCCAGGCAGTAAGCCACCGCCGAACCTGCGGCAGAGCCACGCCCCGGACCGACAGCCACGCCGAGACGACGCGCCGCACCGATAAAGTCTTGCACAATCAAGAAGTAGCCCGGGAAACCCATATTTTTTATCGTATCCAATTCGAAGTCGAGGCGCTCGCGCTGCTCGTCGGTCAGCTCATCACCCCAGCGACGTTTTGCACCCTCGTAGACCAAGTGACGCAGATACTGGTCGTTGTCCGAAAAGCCTTCCGGCAACGGGAAATCCGGCAAAATCGGCCCGTGCTCAATGCTGTAGCGCTCCACCTTCGACACAACCTCAAGCGTATTCTCAAGCGCTTCCGGCACGTCGGCAAACACCTCATTCATCTCCGACTGAGTCTTCATCCACTCCTGCTTGGTGTAGTGCATACGGTTCTGCTCGTCGAGGAACGTACCCGTCGAGATGCAAATCAAGCGGTCGTGAGCCTCCGCATCACCCTCATCGACGAAATGCACATCGTTGGTACACACCAACTTAACACCCATTTCTTTCGACCACTCAATGAGCACGTTATTGACGGCAACCTGGTTCGGATAAGTGTCGGTATTGACCACACCGGGCTTAGGCTTATGGCGCTGCAGCTCAAGGTAATAGTCGTCACCGAACGTATCCTTAAACCATTGCACACTCGCACGCGCCTCGTCCATACGTCCCTGCATAATCAGCCGCGGAATCTCGCCGCCCAAGCACGCCGAAAGCACAATAAGCCCCTCGCGATGCTTCGCCAACTCCGTCTTGTCGGTACGCGGATGATAATAGTAGCCATCAGTCCACGACTTCGACACAAGCTTTATCAGATTGTGATAGCCCGTCAAATTCTTGGCAAGCACAACCAAGTGACGCCCCGTGTCGCGCTTATCCTCGTGCTCGGTCAGCAGCCCGTCGGCGACATACATCTCACACCCGATAATCGGCGTAAAAATCTTAGCCTGTTCCGCCGCAATTTCAGCCTCAAGGCGAGCACGTTCGTCGCCCTCAGCGCCGTCGAGTTGACCGCGCAACTGCTTGATAGCCTTATCCGTGCCGGAATTTATCGAATTGACATAGTCGGTAAACACCTTGATGCCAAACATGTTACCATGGTCGGTAAGCGCAATGCCCGGCATGCCGTCGGCGCGTGCCTTGTCGACCAACTTCGTAACAGCCGCCTGACCGTCAAGGATAGAATACTGTGAGTGTACGTGTAAATGGACAAATGGGTGCATAACTTTTCGGTATTATTATTGCCCGACGACAACGTCGCCCGAGCATGAAAAATTTCCTCAAAGTTAATACATTCTCATAGAATTTCAAACGCCGACATCCACCCCGGTCCGCCCAACCACCTACTGTTCAAACCATTCACGCGTTTGTTAAAAATCTAAAATAATTTCAGGTGCGAAAAACTTTGCTAAATTTGCTCACAGATTCACAAAACGCAAAACGATGGAATTATTCTACCTCGCACTACCGATAGCATTCGCCGCCGCCAACCTCCCACTCAGCCACAAAATCGGCATCCACATCTCCGCAACACTCGGCAAACAGGGATAAAGCACCCGCGAGAGGCGAGCAAACACAGACCGGCGATTTGTTAAAAATGTGTTAAACGTCGGTTTTCTCTTCTTATTTTCAGTTAATTTTATACCTTTGCTAAAGCAGACCGGAGACTCCGACAAAGAGACAAGCCGGTCCGACAAGAGAAGGCATATTTGCTTTATCCGTTTCCGCTCTCAAACGTCTGGAAAACAATAAGAAAGGAATAATGGATAAGAATATGTGCCATCCGAAGTGTATAGTATACTTACGACATAGCCCCGACTGTGTCATAACATATCGTACACGGGATGGGGCAAAATTCGTTCATTCATTCCAAAGGTTAAATTCCAGACTACCCTGAGCAGAGGATGTAGCGGTATGAGCTCCATCCTTTTCTTGTTATATAAACCATAATAAACCCACCACTGCCATGGAGCCCAGGGGAAGAAAAAATAGAAATTGAATCAATGAGAAACTATTCTTGAGACGATAGTCATAGAAGTAAAGGTATGATTAAGGGCCGTCTTCTTTAACAAAAACGCTCAATGTCCGGCGGGAAATTTTGTCGTAGTTTTGTATACACATACGTTTTGCCGACAATTCAGTCTTTTGCTAAAGAAAAAACATTCATTTCCACCTTATCGGACCTATCCTCTTGTTAAATTTGACAAAGAGATAAAACAAGAAATTTTAACCTATATAATTATGGCAAGATTCAGAATTACCACAAAACACGTCAAGAACTCAAACGGCATCCGTATTGAGCCCGGGATGACAGTAGAAGTCGTCACCCAAAGCATGAGCAATCCTGTCACCACAAACGGAGGCCAAATCGTCGCAGATGCCTTTTATCGCATATACGGCATTGACATCGAAAAAGCAGGTTGCCTGAATATGGTAGAATTAGAAGTTGAACAAATTTAATTTTATTAACATGAATGAGTATATAAAAAAAGTGTTACAGCATCTTGCTTTGGCATACGGTCCTAAAGCAATTGATTCAGCAAAAGAACACGCAAACAAAATTGCACACAATTTTTTAGAACAGTTCAAATCAGGGAAAGACGCAGAAATCTTCAGCCACGATGTTGCTGTACTGGATATGAAAACACTTACTGAAATCAGTAGAAAATACTGCATAGAAGGGTCAAGTAATGGAGTTGCTGCGATGAAGGTTTTCAAAGACAATCTCAACTTCGTTTACCTTGCTTACGTAAAAGACCGTGAATTGTTACCCGTTGACCAAAATCACTATGTAGTAATAAAAGCAACAGCTTTAACCCCTGAAGTAATAAATTCGTTTGAAGAAGACGAATTAATAATCATTAAATAAAATAGATATGGAACAGTTAATAGAACTAATAAAATTGGCTTGCAGCTACATTAAGGTACTTTTTACTAAAATTATCAATGGCTGCCTGAACTTTTTTAAGAACGTAGTTGGTTGGTTTAAGAGCCTACAACTTCAACAAGGACGAGATGTTCCTTTCATTGCAAAACCCAATCAATTTAAGGAAATGCTCAAAAAAGCGCCAGTTAAAAATGTTGGAATATTTCAAGGCGTTTACAATGAGGAAACTGATGAAATCACTCACAATGAATACATAGAAGCAGATGAATTAGATGAAAAAACAAGACAAATTTTAGGAAATGAAGAAATTGTAATATTATCATAAACACAACAAAAAACTCATTATTATGACTGGATATACATATATTATTGGAGCAGGAATAGCTGCCGCCATTGGATACTGCATTTGGAAAATGATGCAAAACAAGAAAAATTCTCTTGAAAACATTGCTGAAGATGTTGTAGATGGGACTCTTCATATGGAAGATATTATAAGCTATTTCAAATCACAGCAAATTGTAAAAGGACAAGACACACCATTCCTTGCTGACGGAGATTGTGAAGACTTTCGAAAAATGCTTCATACACAATACCCCAAAAAGAAAGATGGGTATCAAACATTATTTATTGGGGTTTATAATGAAAAGAACGACAAAATCAACTTCGCAAGAATAATTCATGCTCGTTACGTTGATCAAAGTGTCGTAGATATTTTAGGTGGAGAACACCTTGTCGTATTGGGATAATTTAAGATTCGCTTTATCTTTAAATACAACAAACATGGTAAAAGTATTCTTTGGGCTTTCAACACTATTTTTCTTTCTATATGTCTTTTGTTGTTGCATTCAGAGCTACGAACTTACTGGTTTGTGGATTGTTTTATGGCTTCTATGTCTAATTATTGCCATTGTAGCAGCCATCTATAAAGCAACAAAAGCAACAGTAGAAGCTGTCGGAAATGGTATTAGGTTCATAGGAGATTTGATTGAAACTGTAGTATCAGGCATCATTGATCTATTAACTATCAAAGATGAGGTAAGGCAGAAAGTACCAAATGCTTTCAAAATACTTATCCGGGAAAAGAAAGCTAATGCTGTTAATGTCGGTATTTTCGACAAGCAAAACACTCCTATATGTCCAATGAATATAGAAGGAAGTGGTGTTCAAGACGAACTACATGTTGGACAAACCATATATCTTTACAATTAATAACCCGTTCAAAAAACATTTTGATTTATGGTAAATATAAAAATGGAGGGGCTGACAGAGAATCAGCTCCTCCTATTAGGACAGTTCGAAAACGGCGTTAAAACTTACCTTAGTAAATGCTTGAACCAATGCAATAACAAACGGCTACAAGTATCGTTAGCCATGGTATTAAAGGCAAAAACGAACGAAAACACATCTTTTTGCCTTACAAGTAATGCTTCATTTTCAATAGCAAACAGCTTTGACATAGTCGTTAAATTAAAAGATTATGCCGAATTGTCAGGCATTGATTCAATAGTGTCTAATGGGTTCTTACACATAGACTTAAACTTCAGAGAAAAAGAGCAAGAAAACCAGGTAGAGAACAAGAATAATGACCATAAAGATGAAACTCCAATATTCATACCCCAAATTCCCAAATATTCGTTAGATCAAGTCATCCTTAGTAACATAACAAGACAAGAAATTGAGGATGCTATTAAAGTAATTCGTTACAAACATTTGATTTATGAAGAATGGGGATTTAAGAATATCGACCCCGTACCCCGTAGTATTATTAACCTATACGGAGAACCTGGAACAGGAAAGACTATGACAGCTCATGCTATCGCGAATAGTCTAAATATGCCAATTCTACTATTAAACTACTCTGAAATAGAATCAAAATACGTAGGAGAAGCACCTAAGAATTTACAAAAAGCATTTTCCGTAGCAAAGGAGAGAAATGCGGTTTTATTCTTTGATGAAGCAGACTCATTTTTGGGAAAACGCATAGAGGATGTTCGACATGGCTCGGATCAAGCATTAAACTCCTTGCGCAGTCAAATGCTGATTTTGTTAGAAGAATTTTCCGGAGTAGTAATATTTGCTACAAATCTTGTTTCGAATTTTGATGCAGCATTCAACTCACGAATACTGAAACACATATACTTTGGATTACCTAACGAAGATGCTCGTTTTGCTATCTTGCTTCATACAATTCCTAAAGAATTACCACATAATGAAACGTTCAACGAAACAGCAATTTTAGAAGAAAGCAAGCTAATAGAAGGATTCTCAGGCAGAGATATTAAGAATGCAGTACTTGATATGCTACTACGAAAAGCTGGAGAAAATTCTAAGAATACCACTTTCGTCATTGAGGATTTACATAACTCTCTAATGGCAAAAATTGAGCAAAAAAGGCAGCTTAAAGAGGAAGAACAACGTACTCTAAAAGCACGTATATCGCGAAAGCTAAAAGAGAAAGTAGCTGAACAAGCGGCCATAAAAGAACAAGAAAATCAAGACAAACAGCAACCAGACAAGACAACAACCGAGGGTTAATCTATCACTGCCCTATAATATAAAATCGAAAAAGGTCATTAACGTGAAGTGGGAAATAATATTCTAAACAAATGTATCTAAGAACCGAATAGAGGAAGATATTACAAGGATAATTATTGATTTGCACTTTGACGTTAGTTTATTAATGTCTAACAACCAATAAAACAAACAAAAACAATGGACGAATTTGACAAAATCTTGGATTCGATTCTCGATGAGATTGAGAAAAATCCGACAAGTGATGTTGACAAAATGATTGCTACAAAGATGGACGAGTTGGGTCTGTCGGAACAGGGCAAGGCTCTTCTCTCCGATACAAACAATTATCTTAATGCCTACGACGAGGCTTACGCCAAGTTGCAACAGGCAAAGGAGAACGGCGAAACGCGCATCAGTTGGGTGCAGAAATCTTTACTTGAAATCGCAAAGGCCAACAATCTGAGCGATGAACAGGCTGAGCAACTTCTGTCAGACTTGGCAACTGAGAGTGAGAAAGTATTGACTAAAACAAAAAATGAGGGGGAATAATTATGGATTACGAGAAACTTTCGGAAGCGGCAAACAAAGTAGAAGTCGCAATAAGAGATAACTCTTCTTTGAAATCGGCAATTATAGAGTCCTCCAAGGATTTAATTAGTGACGTTGCCGGACAGGCTCGCAAGAGCGTACAAGAGTTTCTTGATGCGCCACACGGGGACAAGAAAGAGATGGTGATGAAAAAGGCTCTTGCCGCCGCTATGGCAGTAGCAAAGGAGCGCGACATTATCACAGAACTGCCCAACACAGGTGCTGAAATTGCAGCCGTTATCGATGAGGGTTTGACGTATGTAAAGACCAACTATCAGGTAGGCAATTTAGTACTTGACGCTTGCGATGCTGTCGACACGCTTATCGACCATGCCGAATCGAGGGCTGTGGCTGTTGTTGATGAAGCATTCAAATCTGGAATTGTGAGCAAAGTAGCAACAGAGGGCGTTGTGAAGTTGGCGTCTGCAATCCCTGTTATTGGTCCGGTTTTAGGTCCTGCTGTAAAGCGTTGCAAGCCTATTATCAATGCTGTTATTAAGCGCGTTGAAGAACCAGTAAGGAAAGTCATAGTCGCAGGTGTTCGTACGGTTGCCAATTTCGCTAAAACCACTGTGCGAGAATTTGCAAATACTATATCTAATAAAGTTAAGAACTTTATTGGACTTTTTGCCTAATATTTTTGAATACCATTTGTCAAAATGAAGTTACTACCAAAAGCCAAACCTGTAAGAATACGGGTAAAATTAGGAGAAAATGAGTACACCAGTTTAAGTGATTTGAGAGACAATTTCTCAGTCGAAGAACTATATCCGCTTTTTAAGGATGGCAGATTGTCGCGCTGGCTTCGCCAAATTGGCGAGACCGGCATCGCCGACAAAGTGGAAGAGATGTCATCGAAGTGTAGCGAACATCCCCAATTGAGCGACTACATTAGGCTAATGTCTGTATTCTTTGACAAGATTGGATTTTACGACTCAAAAAAGCCATTTGAGGACTATCTTTCGACAGTGCCGACCGACGTGCTGAAGTTGATTTACTCCTTCACGAAATCAAAAAAAGGTGCGTGGCAAATGTTAATTAACAAGGCAAAGACAACAAATAGCTTAAAGCGTTATTTCGAAGACGAAGATTTACGTAGCATATTCACAAATACTGAATGGGGAATGCGTTTTGCTAATACATTGAATGGGAATTATAAAGAGGTTTTCAACTATCTTTATAATCAAGGCCTCTCATACGAAGACGTTTTTACGTCGTTTTTTGAGAAGGCAAGAAATAGTGGGATGTCTTGGGAAATAATATTTAGTAATCAGATAGAATTTGAGGTGGCGGTGCGACTTTATGGAATCCCTACTATTCGTAAATTGAATATTGATTGGGCAGAAATTTTTGCAGGCACTATTCATGATTGGGAAAAAGATAGCCCAAGGGTGATTAAATCATTGAAAGACAATGAAATAGTTTTACGTAAAATCTACGAGTTGAATTTCATAGAGTTTCCTGAAGATGAAAATATAAACACCTTATACAATCTTATTGGGGAAGCGATAGAAACAAGCCAAGAGAACAAAAACAAATGGAAGCGTTTAAAAACAGGTAACGATGCCGCTTGGTTAAGGTTATTATGCCGGCATTTTACAAATACTTGGCAAGGTGAAAGCTTTATAGACCGATCCGGTTATAATCTTCATATAACCACAAAGGATGGAAAACAAATATATCGATTTTATGTATCTATAGTAAATGCTTATAACGGTAGTAATATCAGTTTAATAAAACAATCTTGGGATTTATTGCTTGAAGAAAGTATAATCTTTGAAGCGGTATGTATGTTTATGAAATCCCAAAATAGGAAACGTCGTGAGGAAGTAATCAAACTACTCTCGGATAATGCGGACGTATTTGCTATTAATAATAATTTGGCCCATAGTATAGGTGAAAGACTTAGAAAAATTGCCAATTCTCCTTCTAATAAGATTGAAAAAGAAGTGTTCCGTGCTATTATAAGAATATTCGCTGAGACTATATTTTGGAGACTTAAGTAGACTTAATTAGTATGTTATAAAACTTAAGGACACTATGAATAAAGAAATAATATCCTCGTTCCAAAAGATGATTGATGTAAATACACCAATTATCTATATTAACGACTACGACTTTGTACGCGTTGACGAACTGATTAAGCAAGTTATTGGCAAACAAAAGGTTGAAGAGTGGAATCCGGCTACCGGAATCACCGACTTCAACAACAAGACGACAAAAGGCAATCAACCGCTCGCCGATTTTCTTGTCAGTAAATACTCAATTGAGCCGATTGCAAAGTTGCCTAATAGTTTCGTTGTGCTAAAGGAGCCGCAAGACTTTATCGACGACCCGACAGTGAAAACGCTCTTGGCGCTGATGTCGCAACGAAAACTCTACGACCCCATGTATGAATGCACTGTGATAATAGTGTCTTCCGTGTTGAAAGTACCCGTAGAGATAGAAAAATATGTATCGTTCCTTGAAATCAATCTACCCGACGATACGGAAATCAAGCGACTGATGGATGAGCACATCGAAGTGAATGATTACGACAAGAATAAATTCACCGACAACGACCGCGAAAAACTGATGCCGTCACTAAAAGGTATGACAGCCTTCGAAATCGACCGAATGCTCGATATGGCAATGAGCAGCAACGGCTCGCTCAGCGCCGACGACAAAGAGATGATTCTCAGGCAAAAGAAGTTGATGGTAAAGAAGTCGGGTGTGCTTGAACTTATCGACGTAAAGGAGAGAATAGAGGACATTGGCGGTGTTGATATCTTGAAGAAGTATTTAAAGAGAAAATCTGCCATATACGCTCAACTTCACGAGGCAACAAAATTTGGAGTTTCTACACCGAAGGGAGTCTTTCTCGTAGGAATGCCGGGATGCGGAAAATCGCTATGTGCAAAGGCTACGGCAGCACAGTTCGGCGCACCGCTTTTGAAAATGGACATGGGCAGTATGATGGGGAAATATGTTGGAGAGAGTGAGGCAAACTTGCGCAAGGCATTGCGTATTGCCGAGGCTGCAGCCCCTTGCATTCTGTGGGTAGACGAAATAGAGAAGGCTTTCTCGGGAGTTGGCGGCAACAACGACATTATGACACGTATGTTTGGCTATTTCCTCTCTTGGATGCAAGAAAAGTCGTCGGCAGTTTATGTGTTTGCCACCGCTAACAACGCAGACAAACTACCGCCGGAACTGAAACGGAAAGGACGTTTCGACGAAATCTTCTGCGTAAATCTGCCTAATGATAAAGAACGCAAGGCAATATTCGAAGTGCATCTGCGCAAGAAAAATCGTGATACCAACTTGGTTAAACCAGATTTAATTAATGCAACAAAAGGCTTCAACGGCGCCGACATAGAATCGGTAGTGAATGAGGCTATTGAGCAGTGCTTTGTCGACAACAAGCAAGACCTGACAACTGAAAAATTACGCGATGTAGCGAGAACGACTAAGAGCATATCAAAATCGTGCCGCAAACAGATTGAGGACATGGAGAAGATTTTCAAAGAGAATGATTTTACGAATGCATCAGAGGAGTCAAAGCCAAGTCAGTCACGGTATTAACAAATTCGAACTATTATGCAAACAGCGGAGATTAAATTTGATTATAATACTCGGGTGGTGTATACTGCCGTCAGACATCTTTTTGAAATGAAGCGGACTAAGTTTTCGAGCGTTAAGTATAATGATGACTTGTTCGTTGTCGAAGCCCGTCATGGCAGGTTACTATCTCCTTTTTCGGAAAATGTAAAGATGAAGGTGATTGCAACAGGTAGTAGAACGTGTAGAGTTGTGGTTGAGTCTTCGTCACGTTCCATCCTTAACCTGCTTAACTTTGGGGCAAACAAAGGGAATGTGTCTGACCTTAGTGACTACATCAATAATGAAGTTTACAAATTGTGTCAGCCCGGAGAGATTCCAATGGCAAACCAAGTCAACGATCATTCGACCATTAGAATAGTTCCTCCGAACATCAAATTCAAGTAACACAAATAAAGCCCAATCAGATAGTTAATACTGTTGATTGGGTTTTGTTATACTTATGTCTCATAGTGTTTTGCGGCTTCTTTGAGTTTATCCCTCATATATTCAACCGCTTGGGGTGGATATAGAATTTTTATTCCCGGTCCATAACTCATAAAAACAGAGTACATCTCAAAGTTGATGACTACCTCAATTTGAAAAATACAGCTACCATCCTCGGGATTCTCTCTTAGCAATGTTTGTGAGGGGTGGATGGGCTTTGTCTTTATGTATTTACTCTGCTCGCGCGTTGCCCAAAACTTGATACGTCTTGGTGTATTTTTGATATTTTTGCTGACTCCGATTACATCATCAAAGAAGTGCTCGGAATCGAAATCGGGATTCTCGCGGAATGGCACATCCACCGGCTCTACACTCTCTATGCGGTCGAGTGCGAGGTTGTAGAGTACAAGGTCGTCGGCTCTGCTACCGAAGACGAACCAACGGTTGCGGAACTCTTTCAACAAGTAGGGACAAAGGATGTATTCTTGCGGCTTCCGAGCCGAAAACGGCTGATAGATAATGCGTAATGTCTGCTTGTGCGCAATGTAATTGTATAGCGGATTCAGCAGTTTCAAGCCTTTCAGGTCGGGCACATTGTCGAAGTGAATGATAGGCTTACGGTTTTTCCGGGTTATCGACAATTTGTCTTGAAGGCGACTCACCACGTCACTCATTTCCGAGAACTGGTCGAAGTCTTGCAACTGACGAAGCATATCGACGGCTTCTTGCATCACCTCATAGTCGTTCTGCGACATTGGCATATCCGTAATACTATAGTCGGAATCGGCGTATCGATAGTATTTATGGTCGTAGACCTCAATTGGAGCATTGTAGCCGAGTTTATCAGAGCGCATCATCTGGATATCGCCTTGAACAGTGCGAACAGACACACCTTTGCGAATGCCCTCCATATCGTAAAGAGCATCGCTGCAGGCTTCAACCAAGTCGTCGAGCGTCCAGCGACGATAGCGGTTGCGCAGACAGTTGTCGATGGTTTTGTAACGGATAAGCGCGTTTTTATTTGCCGGCATGATTATTTTCGTTTAGAAGATTGATAATATAATCAGTATAAGCATCACCTAAAGGCAATTCGGTTTCAAGGTATAACTCACGGCGAATACATGTTGTGGTTTGATTGGTTTGCGGATTGAAGCCCTCCTTTTCTACTGTTTTGAAATACATTCCAACGCCTCTTTTCTGCCAAGAAGGAAGATTATTATAATTTATCCCATTAGAGATGAGGAGTTCGTTTTTTTCGCCATTTGAGATTCCCTCTAATCGTTTTTGGACATCGGACACCGTCATGCCCTGTCCACGAAGTAGCCAATAGCAATGACCATTAAGTGAATTACGATGTGAATCTTCCTGCCTCCACCTGAAATAATCGACTACATAACCTACATTGGGAAGAGAAATGAGTCGGCAATCAAATATAGCAGATCGTCCTGCTTTCATAGAAAATGCAACAGATGCTTCAGAAGCAAGAATCGAAAGCAGTTTTCTTTCTTTGCGTCCGAAAGTTGCATCATCAAGATGAAATAGCAACGAAATCTCATCACTTTGTGTATAGCCATATATAATACGGAAACCACAATCCATAAGGTGACGAAGAGTTTCTATCATACAGTCACGAAACCTTGCATCAAACGGTTTCTCCAAATTCCATTCTTTCTTGGTTAACCGGGTGAAGCCATGACCATCAAGCCTGGCGACAATGTATGAGCCCTGTGGCATTGTTCTGTCAAGCGACTGCTCAAAGCTGCGCATCTGTTTGTCAAGTGTATCGAAATCCATATTCTATTCTTTCCAATCTGTTATTTCAAATCCATTATATGTAATCCTTACGAAAAAGAGTTTGTCAAAACCTTCTGAATAAGACGGTAATTGCAACTTGTTCTGTGTAGCCGGTATTGCGTGTATTGGCACAGCATTCCGACGGTTTTCGTTTCGTGCAATGCAGTCTCGAACGATACTCTGAAAGAAAATGCCAATCACCTCATATCCATTACCTTTTGCACGAGGAATGTACCTTTGTCTATCCGTTATTTCAGGATTTGTATTATCAACCACAAATGATTTTCCCTCATTTACACACCTATCAAGGAGCTGATTCTCTTTGTTCCTCGTATGTAGAGTATCAAGATTTATGCAGCAATAACCATGCGATGCCAACATCTCGCTATAGAATGTTGACTTACCACTGGCTTGAATGCCGATAAATATTATTGCTTGCTTAGAGCCTGTTATTTCAAATGGAAGAATCATATAGCCAATTGTTTCTTACGTATTTCTACAATCAAGTCGTTTACAAAGTCAGTATCGACTCGTTCCTTAATGGTCGAAGTTGCCATAAGTTGATTCATACGCTCCCGGTCGACTTCGAGACGTTCTATAAGTTCATCATATTCATATTTGTGATTACGAACATCCATCAGGAACTCCCTATCCCACGTACGTTCGAGAATCAGCCCCCGCCCCTCGGCGATTTCACAAGCCATGTGTATCATCCGGAAGCAATGCATCATATTCTTTGAATCGTAGTTTTTGTCAAGATTCGACTCATAACGCTTTTGATTGCGGTTCTTTACCCAATCCTGATATTCCGCATACATGCGACAATGAGCACTGTAGCCGGACTGATTGTATGAGATAAAGCATATAGGCTTTGCAGTCTTGTCTTCAATGGACGAAAGACGAATCTCGTCTGCCTTCGCGTCCGGTTTGATGACGCCACGGTAACCGATAGGTTTCAGACTTGCAAGGTAGCTTACTGCAGAATCCGAATTCGTAATGTTGAAATAGGCGCAAGCGAAAGTTAAGAAATCGGTATCATTTTCCCAATTCTCAACATTTTCAACATGCGCGCCAAAATCATAATACACTCCATAGATGTCATGCATGTTAGGCACATTGACAAGCCCGCAGAATTCTTGATGAAGTCCGAAGTTTTGCAACCAATCTCGAAACTTTATGCTACCCTGCCCCTTGAAAGTATAGATAAAATCGTATGGCGTAAGTCGTTCAGTCACAGGATTCACAATTTTCTTATTCAAGCCACGCGCCTTCTCAATCTGACTCTTGGCATATCCAAAGAACGGGTTAAAGCATTGTTTGGTAACGAATTGGTCGCGATTATCAATAATCATCTGCATCAGAGGATGAACCTCACCGATTATTTTGCTCTTGGGCACAAAAAGACTCTCCAACACCGTCGGATTTGATTTCATCAACAAGCGCAGCAGTTCTCCGACCTCGAACCAAGTATTATCATGGCGAGAATCGGAAATCTGAGCTTTATAGGCGTTACCAACGCGCGACGAATCAGAGCCCGGGAGAGAGCCAAGAAGTTCCTCCGCAGTACAGATAAACACGCCACTTGTATCAACGTCGCTATCCGGTGTGTTTAGATTGTATAGCTGACTGCCGCGGATATATTCATACAACAGTCGTCCGTCATTGCGTATTATATCAAAGTGTGCATTCATAACAAATCTTTTGTGATGTAAAAATACAAATTTTCTACGCAATACATCTGCGCAGACACAAAAAAACGCACTTTTTTCATTAATACATCAAAAATTATCATCCTTTTTTGTGTGTTCAGACTTGCCTCACTAAAGATTGAGTCCGGATAGGGACATCCCTACTTGAAAGCAGCAATTAATTCAGAACGAATGGCTGCAGATCGTTTTTCTTTGAATGTTTTAAAGTCCGACCATTTCAAAGAGCAAGTTGTATCTATATAATTTCTAACTTTATAATCATCTATCTTGGAGGCATCATTATTAAAGTGTTCTTGCATCCACACATCAGGATCTGTATCTTTTTTAGATATATTTTCTGCTCCTTCAAGTAACTGAAGATTAAAAAGGTAATTTTTTTCCTCAATGAAGTCAGGATGTAATGCTTTGTTCTTTGTTGTGAATTTTGCTTTAGGATATATATGGTCAATATGGAATGTTGAGTTTTTATAATCCAAGTTTGGATATAGAATTTGAAGAACAGGCAAAATGGCGGGATTTCCGTATTGCAATGTAAGCAAATCAGCAACATCATCAGTTGTTACTTTCAATGCTTTATTTGCATCCATCTTTGCCATCCTTGCGTTAAAATCAGCAAAATCTTTTGCATTATCCATTCCATCAAGAGCATAACTTAACTTTCTATCCAACGAGGTTGTGAAGTAAGAGGTAATCTGAGCTGTTCTAACAAACTTAAACATAGCATCCCTATCGTTTGTATTAAGCTTCGAATATTCAATATCATTCCTATATAAGTATAATGCAATTATTGAAATGATGTAACCGGATGCCAACTGCCCGGAATAACCGAAATCTTCAACAATATGCACAGCATCCGTGATTGAATTGATAATTTTAGTCCAATTCTGTTCTATTGAATGAATGTTGGTCTTATTGAAATTTCTCAGGTTAAATATGTGATTTGCACCTATTAATAATAAACAGGTTTTTAATATTTGATCTCTTCCAAAACAACCAAAACCGGAGGTTCTAAATTTATCAACATACACATTCATTTCTCCTCGTATATCAGATGAAAAATTAGCAGTCAATATTGACATAAGGAGATCTGAGTATGAGAGTTTCGTTCCCCCACTATTTACTCTGATAAAAATCTTCAAAACCTTATCAAGATTCTTCTCCGTTTCTTCAAAATAGGAAATTAATCTTTCATTACATATGACATTCTTCAATTTTTCCAAGATGTCTGCTTCCATATCATCCAAATCGTTATCTCTACAATAACGATTCAAACTTGGAAGGTTGAGAATATCACCTACTTTGAACCAAAAGTTATGCTCATCCGGGGATGGTATCTGATTGGGGGATTTAAATTCAAACTGATAGCAGTCCTCTGTATCCTCCTCACTTGGCTGATATCTTAGATTGATATACAGTTTCTTTAGCTCAAATGCATTAGGATTATCCCACCATCCTTTGGGCTTCTTCAAGGTGCGAGAACCCTTTAATCCAATATATAACGATGTTAATCTTTGCTGACCATCAAGAACAATATTCAAATCATTAGAATTTACCTTCGCTATATCAATCTTTTCATTATGAGGATTCCTAACATCATAATCTTCAATAAACTGATACAGTTGGAAATTTAGTTTATCAGAATCGGATTGAGCTGATTTGTCGGTTTCAACATCAGTTTTTCTCAATCTCCAAAACAAGAAAGACCCAATAGGGTAATTTCTTAGTATTGAATCAAATAATTGTTCTACTTTCTTTTCTGCTGCACGATCTAACCAAACGTACTCTCGTTGTATGTCTGGCAAAAAATAACTAACATTGATTTCTTCAATAACTTCTTTAATTGTAATATCCTTAAATTGTCCCATAATAAAGATGTATTTATATAATCTTTTCTAACTTTAATTTTAGATGGTTCAAATTTAATATAACAGTCCCTATATTGCAATCATTTTCTATTAAATATTAACAATAAAACAAGACGAAATAATCATTAAACTCCTTAAAAAATTTGGCAGTTATAAATTTATTACCTTACTTTGTAAAAGTAATCACAGTACCGAGCAATGTTCGATGTTTGAAATTGTTTTGTGCAAGGATGCTAAGTATGTTGTAACTATAATTTAATTAAAAATCAGATATAAAGGCCAGAGATTTTACGCATTTTTGGATTAAGATACTACTTCTATTCACGTGAGCACGAACCAATGCATGTACACGTAAAGAGTGCCGACGGTAGAGCAAAGTTCGACATTAGTCCTAATGGAATTGTACTCATATACAACAAAGGCATGAAAATGAAGGACATCAAGTGTGCCGAAATGGTACTTGAAGAGAACAAAGAACTTGCCATATCAAAGTGGAATGAATATTTTGGAAGTTCAATGACAGAAGAGGAGGAGTAACGTATGATACTAACAAAGATTTGGTTTGACAAAGGTCGCATCTATGGTTTGACCGACGAAGGCAAAACCGTATGGCAGTCTCTTCTGTGGTACAAGCGTCTCAACGCCGCCACCGAAGAACAGCGTAATGATTATGAAATAGACGACGAGGGAATACATTGGTACGCTCTCGACGAAGACATCTCTTTTGAAAGCTTTGAGTACGACGACCCTGAGCCACAAGGAATCTCACGCGTGTTCTTAACCCATCCTGAACTCAATGCTTCTGCTGTTGCCCGCCGAATAGGCATCAGTCAAAGCCTGATGGCTCAGTACATCAATGGTATAAAAAAGCCGTCAAAAGAGCGCGAGCAACTCATCCTCAATGAAGTAAAAGCTATTGGTCAAGAATTAGTGGCATTATAAGGAACTTTACCTGCATTTTTGCCAAGCCTATCAGAATTTGTCTTGTTTTTTACGTTAAAAACAAGACTTTTTACGCGGCATCACGTCCGAAATTACCATTCTTTCAACCATAAAATAGCAGAGCATTTGATTCTTCAAGAGGATTATAAATATTAAGGGGGACTACTTGCGGGTGTCGATTGTAGGCTACAAACAAAGCCTTGCAAATCAACGACTTACAAGGCTTTTCTGCGGAGAGAGAGGATTTTGAACTAATATTTCATCATATTTCATAACAATGTGCAAATAACTGATATTCAATTAATTTATAGGATAGTTATTTCGACTGATTTCATATTATTTTGTAATTTTTTGGGTGATTTTTTGGGTGAGTACTTTTTAATTTGTATCTTTGCAGGAAAATAGAAGTATGCTGTTTACAAAGTACAATATTAATACTACATTATTCCCTCAAAGCAAGAAGGGTAAACATTTTGTTCGAATTCGTGTTTCTGCTCAGTCCTCACGTGTTGATTTATATACAGGGATTAGCCTCACCAACTCGCAATGGGATAAAAAGAAGCAACAGGTTAAACAAGGATATGTCATAAACAATGTTACATACAACATTCTCAATGGCACATTGGAAGAATACAAAAATTTCATTCGAGATTATTTCAATAGTTGTGCGATGAGAGATACACGACCTTCTCTTTCTGAGCTCCAAGAAAGATTTAACAAACGATTTAAAATGTCAAGTGAGGCACAATCAGATGAGTTCTTTTATCTATTTGATAAATTCATAGAAGAAAAATCGAAAGAAAGGGGATGAGGGAAGGATAT
>JAQXVL010000220.1 GCA_029224905.1 Bacteroidales bacterium | reverse complement strand
TTCAACATTTCCTACAAATTTGTCATTGAATCGCATTAGACCGGTTAGAAACGGACTGCCAGATACACCCCCGTCAATATTTGTTAATGTAGCACTTTCTTGCCTTGCCTTTGTGACAGTACAGCCGTTGATTGTTATCTTGCAATTATCTTTATTGTTCTCCGAACGCGTTGTTAAGTCGCCGTAGCAAGAGAGAATGCATCCGCCACCACCCGGGCTGTAGACGTTATTGAATGACACGTTCTCTAATGTGGTCTTTCCTAATTTGAATTGGTTACCAATCGAGTGCAGTTTGATGCATGGCCACTCACAATCTGCAGCATTGCCGTTCAGTCCGGCAAACTCTACATTGCGAAATTCTACATTTTTGAGGGTAAGCGTACCTGTCGATTCTACCAAGCCCCACATTATTTTATTATAAGGCTTTTGGTCATAATTACGATTGACTTTCCAATCGGCATAGTCAGTCTTTTTTGAGCCGCCGTCGATAATTATTTTTCCATTCCTACCTTCAATGATGAGTTCGCAATCGCCCCATACAGTGAACAATACGTTACTGCCATATTGCTGAGTATTGCCATTATATCCACCGCTTGTGCATCTATTACCCCAAACGTTTTGATAGATTGTTATGTCGCGACCTGTATCATTGATAATGTGAAGCTTCGCTTTTTTGCCGGTAGGCAAGTCCCAACACTCTTGCCTGTTTGAGTTGGTGTACACATTGTACTTACCTTGCAAACTGGAGCCGATAAAAACACGGTCGTTAATCCATACATCACCGGTTAAATATACTGTTTCGACATTTTCGCCGCTATCAAGAATCGGTATACTAATGATTTTCAAATTTCTACCTTCCCATGCTCGAGAATCTGTGCGATCGTTAATGTTTACACTCCAACCACCTGACGTATTAAGGTGGGTTTTACCATTAGCATCAGCCCAACCGTTTACGTTATAGGCTTCTGCAAAAGCAAGTGTTGGAGCTAATAAAAACGAGAAACTAAGGGCGATTTTTACCCCCCCCCTAAAAATTTTTAATTTAACCTTTTTTAAAGTGTAATTCATTGCGTTTGTGGTGTTTAGGTAGTTTTGATTTTGCAATTAATGTTATTTGTTGCTGACAACAAAGTTAAAGATTTTTTTCTCTATCAAAAAATTATTCCTAAAAAATTTGACTAAGAAATACAAATCAACTCAAAAATACGACTTTTTGAAGAATCTTTTTGGTCGATACTATTCGTCAGTCCAATGCTTTCGAATCGGGTATTTAGTCGGGCGAATAAGCAGACGCAGAGAGTTGGTATAGAAGATATAAGCCCAAATCCAATTCATCAAAACATTTGCTTTATTGCGCATACCAAGAATTGAAATCAAGTGGATAAACATCCAAGTTAGCCAAGCCGGTCTGCCGTAGAGGTAAGCAAAATTCAAGTCGCACACGGCACGGTTTCTGCCGATGGTTGCCATCGACCCCTTGTCGACGTAGCAGAACGGCTTGCCGTTCGATTTGCCGTTGAGCGCTGCGGTAAGATATTTGGCTTGCTGAATTGCAACTTGAGCAACCTGAGGATAGCCGTTTGGGTGTGAGTCATCGCAGAGCATAGCGATGTCGCCGATAGCGTAGACGTTGCTCGTGCCTTTGACCGTGAAATCGGGACCTACGATGAGACGGTTGCCGCGAGCGATTGCATCTGTGGGAAGTCCGTCGATGATGTTGCCCGTAACGCCGGCTGTCCATATCAGCGTTTCGCAATAAATGTCTTCGCCGTTCGACAGATGCAAAATGTTGTCTTCGTACGACTCCATCAAGCAGTTCAGTCGAGTCTCTATCATCAGGTGGTCGAGATATTTGGCTGCATCAGCGGAAGCGCGCTCACTCATAGTACGCAGAAAGCGGTCAGTACCTTCGATAAGGATGACTCTAACTTCCGACCGGTCGATTTCCGGATATTCTTTCTTAAGTATATAGCGTTTCATTTCGCCCAAAGCGCCGGCGATTTCAACGCCGGTGGGACCACCGCCGACAACAACGAAACTCAACAATTGTCGACGTCGTTCGGGGTCGGCTGTTATGCATGCACGTTCGAGGCGGTCAAGAATTTCGTTGCGCAACCGTATTGCTTCGGCTGTCGATTTGAGCGTGTGAACCTTCGTACACAGTTCCGGATTGTTGAAAAAGTTATTGGTGGTTCCGGTGGCTACGATTAGCTTGTCGTAACGGATTTGTTCAAATTCCGTAGTAACGATTTGCGAATCGGTGTCGATAGCTTTTACCTTGCCAAAGTGGAAATCGGCATTCTTGAGTTTTCGCATTTCGCGTCGGAACGGGAAAGAGATACTTCCCGGCTCGATGCCCGACGATGCTATTTGATAGAATAGGGGCGGAAAGCTGTGATAATTGTTCTTGTCGATAATTGTGACGTGATATTTGCGCTTGTCGAGGCGCTTAGCTACATTGATTCCGGCGAAACCGCCACCGATAATTACTACTTTTTCCATACAAACCTAAACAATACTTTTTTCAATTCAACAGCTAAAGTACGCAATTTGTTTATAATCTGCAAAAGATTTGCTACTTTTAAGACATTTTATAGCCCTACTGTCGCTTTTTTGCTCTAATTTTGCCGTATGAATGTTTTGAAAAGAATAATATATATAGGTATAACGATAGTCTGTGTGTTGATTCCCGGCAGAGCAAAAGCGCAAATCGATACCGACAAGGTGATGACGATAGGACGCAATGCGCTCTACTTTGAGGACTATCTGCTGTCGATTCAGTATTTCAACGAAGTAATCAAGACCAAACCATATCTTGCCGACCCATATTTCTATCGTGCGGTAGCAAAATTCTATCTCGAAGACTATAGCGGAGCCGAAGCCGACTGCTCGTTAGCCATCGAGCGCAACCCGTTTATCGTTGACGCTTACGAGGTGCGAGGCATTTCCCGGCAAACGCTGAAAAAAGACAGCCTGGCAATTATCGACTACGATTTCGGTTTGAAATATTTGCCTGAAAATAAGACATTTCTGCTCAACAAAGCTGTAGCCCAAACCAGCGTAAAGGACTACGACGGTGCGGAAGAGACGTTCGACCGCGTTTTGCAAATCTATCCGAAATACGACAATGCCTACCTCGGATTGGCAAGCCTTCGCCTTGAACGCGGCGACACTGTCGGTGCGCTCGACAGAATCGGCAAATGCATCGAGCTGAACGCAAACAATGCCGACGCATTCATTATGCGCGCCGATATAATGATAAAGAATCAGTCAGACTACGGCAAAGCCGTCGACGACCTGAGCAGCGCTATTACCTTGCGACCGAAAAACGCCGACCTCTTTGTCAATCGCGCTTTCTTGAAATATAAACTCGACGACTACTTCGGGGCGATGTCCGACTTCGACTACGCCATCAACCTTGACCCGAACAATGTGACGGCGCACCTCAATCGCGGTTTGCTTCGCATGGAGGTGGAAGACAACAATAAAGCCATCGAAGACTTTTCGCTGGTCATCGACAAAGACCCGTCGAACATCGTTGCCGTCTACAACCGTGCCATGCTTTATCAGAAGACGCGACAATATGCCAAATCGGTTGCCGATTTCAACCGCGTTATCGAAAAATTTCCCAACATGTCGATGCTCTACTATCTGCGTAGCGAGAGCAAGCGCTTGATGGGCGACAATCGGGGTGGGGAGGCTGACTACAACCATTGGCGCGGACTCTCCAAAAAGAAGTCGAAAGACGAATTCGACAGCAAAGAAGAAGTTCTCAACGACGAACAAGAAGCCGCTCAGCGATTCAAACAACTTGTGGCTGTCGAAAACGACAACAGCGTAAAGCCCGAATATGCTAACAAATATCGCGGAAAAGTGCAAAACCGTGTGGCAGCCATCGAACCGCTGCCAATGTATACGCTGTCGTATTACGACCGCCCTACGGAATTGCGTCTAAACTCGTACTATCAAAAAGAAGTCGACAATATCAATGCCAAGAATTATTTGCGCGACAAGCTCTATTTGACCAACTCTGCGGGAAATCTCACCGAAGAGCAAATCAAGTTGCAGTTTGAACTCATCCGCCATTACACGTCGATGATAGAGAGCCACGGACGCCGTCCGGTGGACTATTTCGGCAGGGCAATAAGCCATATGCTGGTGCGTAATTTCGATTCGGCGGTCGAAGACCTGTCGGCAGCCATTCGCTTGAGTCCCGACTTTGCACTCGCATATTTCGCACGAGCAATGGCGATGTATCGCAAGAGCGCCGTCGAGCAGATTTCGTCGACCGATGCAGCCAAGTCGTCGCAAATCGCAGCCACTCGCGAGCGCCACGACATCCGCATCGCAATTGCCGACCTTGATAAAGTTGTTGAACTGTCGCCAAACCTCGTCTACGCCTATTATAATAAAGGTACAATCTATTTGGAGCATAACGACTTTACATCGGCAATTTCGTGCTTCACGGCGGCAATCGACTTGCGTGCCGATTTCGGCGAGGCATACTACAACCGCGGCATAGCATATATGCAACTCGGCAACACCGAACGCGGAATGAGCGACCTCTCTAAAGCCGGCGAACTCGGCATAATGGCTTCGTACAACGTGCTCAAACGTATGAGGAAGTTGTAAGAGAGGTAAGAGGATAGTGGGACTATTCAATAACCTATAACCAATAACCTCTAACCACCGCTGAAAGCGGTTAAAATCGCTCACCTTGCACTACTTTTAGATAAAGTAGGCTGCGGTTCGGAAAAACAAATCTAAAAAACTTTGTTTTTTGCTTTGTTTTTCGCTCACCTTGCACTACTTTTGCAACCGAATTATGCGTTCGTTGTATTAACGCTATTAAAATTTTACAAAAAGTTATGAATATTAAATTTCCAGACGGAAGTATCAAGCAATACGAAGAAGGAACGACACCTCTTCAGATTGCAGAAAGTATCAGCCCTCGCTTGGCAGCCGACGTGTTGGCTGCAACAGTCGATGGCGAAGAGTGGGATTTGACACGCCCGATTGTAGGTGGCGGCGAATTGAAATTGTTTAAGTGGGACTCTGCCGAGGGTAAACACGCATTTTGGCATTCTTCGGCACACTTGCTCGCAGAAGCGCTCCAAGAACTCTATCCCGGTGTGCGTTTCGGCATAGGTCCGGCTATCGAAAACGGTTTCTACTACGACATCGACCCGGGCGAGAATTCAATTACAGCAGCCGATTTTCCGAAAATCGAAGCGAAAATGATGGAACTCGTTGCAAAAAAAGAGGAAATCGTTCGCAAAGATATTTCGAAAGCTGATGCGCTTGCTATGTTCAGCGAAAGAGGTGAAACGTATAAATGTGAGCTTATCTCCGAACTCGAAGACGGCCACATCACAACATACACACAAGGCAACTTTACCGACCTCTGCCGTGGTCCGCATATCCCCAATACGGGTGCAATCAAGGCAGTGAAAGTGCTGTCGCTCGCAGGCGCTTACTGGCGCGGCGACGAAAAGCGCAACCAGTTGGTACGCGTCTACGGTATCACCTTCCCC
>JAQXVL010000219.1 GCA_029224905.1 Bacteroidales bacterium | reverse complement strand
TCTTTTACGAATAAATGGGATTCCCAATCATATCCATATTTTGGTAAGTCTTAGTCCAACCATATCCGTTGCCGATTTTGTGAAGAAAATAAAGCAACAATCGAGTAGTTGGATGAAAGATTGTGGCAAGTTTCCCGATTTTGAGGGCTGGGGTAGAGAATATGGTGCATTTTCTGTGTCAGAATCGGCGAAATTCGCTGTAATAGAATATATTATAGGGCAACAAGAGCACCATCGCAAATTTACTTTTGAGAATGAATACAAGGATTTATGCTCTAAATATGGATTGTCTTTTACAAATCTTGATTTGACTTAGCACTTTTATTATCACGACCGAACCTCTCACGAGGTTCGAACATCTATATATTGTCGCTCACCGGGTTAAGTACCTCCGGCACTGAACCCGGCGTTACCCACAATTGGCGCCCCTCCGGGGCTTTTCATCCTCATCGTATCTTCGACACGATGAGGATGTCCGGGTCGAGCAGTTTGAGGTGAATATTGTTGCTCCGGGATATATCCACAAATTTTTCTTATAAGATGGTAAACGAGAGGGTGTATCAATAGTTTTATTTTGATACACCCTCCTATCTCTAAATCGTTGCTTTCGTTACTTCCGGCACGAATTGGGCATTTATTTTTCGGAGCGATGGCGGTTCGATGCCGAGTAGATGTTTGTGTGATATTGCTTGAGACGCTCTTCGAAATCTTTCTCTCTGCCGCCGGTCAGACGGTCGACAAGCTCGTGAAATCGGCTGCTGTGGTTCATTTCGAAGGTGTGGCTCAGCTCGTGGATTATCACGAATTTGATGAGGTCTACGGGCAACGTTACAAGAAAGCAACTGAGGCTGATGGTGCCCGTCGACGAGCAAGAACCCCATCGGCTACGTGCTTTTGTTATTTTGATGTTCGTTACTTTTGCGCCCATAGCGTTGGCTAATTCCATAATGATTTTCGGAAGAACGTTGTTCGCATGATGCCGCATAACCTGAATCACCAAGTCCTCAATTCCCATTTGCATATATACGTCGTCGAAGTCCGTATTTTCGTTGTAGTAGAGGATGAAAGTTCCGTCGGCATCGCGCCTAATGTGCTCTCTGCCACCATCGGCTTCCAATTTCATTCGCAGCTTGAATAAGTCGCTGTCGATTGCAAAGGTCTCGTCGACGTGGTCTTTCGTAATCTCTTGGTGCAGCGCCTTGAGCGATTTGCGTTCGCGTTTGATTAATTCTTTCAGGTTGTCGAGATATTTTTCGCTCGGGATGACTGCTTTGAACGAGAAATATTTGTCCGGCGATTTGCGTATCGAAATCTTTCGGCTATTGCTGTGTGTATAGACCGAAATTCGTCCCAATTCGTCGTCTTCGATAATGTGAATGAGTGGCATAGTTTTTTGGTATGAAAAAGGCAGTAAACCGGGTCGGTCTACTGCCTCTTATGGTTTGTTTTCTAATCAGAGAACCGATTATTTAGCTGCTTCTGCTGTTTCTTCTTCAACACCAACGAGGGTAACGTCGAAGATGAGAGTTTCGTTCGATTTGATGCCGCCCATGGGTTGACCTTTCAAGCCGTAGCCGAGTTCACCGGGGATGTAGAGGATGTAGTGAGCACCCGGTTTCATCATAAGAAGACCTTCGCTGAAGCCCGGGATAACGCCTGCGGGAGAGAATGTGCGAGCTTCGTCGCCGCTGTTGTCGAATTCGGTGCCGTCGATGTGCTTACCAACGTATTTCACTTTAACGCGGTCGGAAGCCTTGATGGTTGTGCCTGCACCTTCTTCAATCACTTTGTAAACGAGTCCGCTTTGTGTTTTCTTGAGGCTGGGATCTTTCTTCATCTCGTTGGCGATGAATTGTTCGCCTGCGTTCTTGTTAGCGATTGCTTCGGGCGATTTTTCCAAACGAGCGTTCTTGATTTGGTCGATGAGAGCCATAACTTTTTCTTGAGCTTCTTGCGGTGAGCCTACAGAGTCTTTTGTGAAGGCTGCCTTGAATGCTGCATAAAGTTTTGCCTTGTCGATGTCGATGCTATCTTGTTTGGAAAGTTGTTGGGTGATGTTGTTCAATTGCATACCGATTTGCAAGCCCATGATGTAAGCCTTTTGAGTAGTATCGCATGCCAAAACGGTTTCGATACCCTTGAGGATGTCGGCTTTGTCCATTGTCTTGCCTTCCGGGTCGTTTTTCATCTCTGAACCTACGCCATTACCCCACATTTCACCGAAGTAGTATGCCAATGAGTCTTCTTGTGAATTAAGGTCGCTTGTTACGCCACCTTTGCAACTTGTGCTTGCTACAATCATTGTAGCAGCGCAAACGATAACGAATAATTTTTTCATTGCTTTTTTTGAAAATTTATTGTTGAATTTTTAAATGATTTGCTATTTGATAACTCTGAGCAGCTCGACGTCGAAGATGAGCGTGCTGTTGGGACCGATAATGCCGCCGGCACCTTGCTGACCGTAGGCGAGGTCGGAGGGAATGTAGAGGCGCCATTTGTCGCCTTCGTGCATGAGCTGGAGGGCTTCAACCCAGCCGGGAATTACTTGCGTAACGCCGAATGTTGCCGGCACGCCGCGCTCTACGCTGCTGTCGAACACGGTGCCGTCGATGAGCTTGCCCGTGTAGTGCACTTCGACGCGGTCTTTTGCCTCAGGGCTGTCGCCGTTGCCGCTTTCGAGCACTTCATATTGTAGTCCGCTGGCGGTTACTTTGATGCCGTCGCGCTTAGCGTTTTCTGTCAAAAAGGCTTCGCCGATTTGTTTGTTCTGTGCGGCTGCTTCGGCTGCTTGTTTGTCGAGCTCGGCTTGCAGTCCTTCGAAATATTCTTGCACGATGCGTTTGGCTTCGTCGTAGGTCATTTCGGGTTTTGCACCGTCGTAGACGGCTGCCACTCCATTTGCAAAGTCTTCAGCGTTAATCTCTTTGATGCCGGAGCCTTTGAAGTTGTGGCCCATACTCATGCCGAGTGCATAACTTAGTTTATCCATCTATTTTACGTTTATTATTATTTTCAAGGTGCAAAGGTAATTGTTTATTTCGTGTTTTTGCACTTTTTTGTTAATAAAAATACTTAATTTAAATGTATTTAGCCACGGTCGATTTCAGCTTGTCGATATCGGTAACGCGCTCAACGATTTCGCCTTTGCGGTTGATGATGAATATCGCCGGCAGGGTGCCTATGTTGTATCGCAACAGCAGCTCCGACTGAAGTCCCGACGGGTCGTAGACGGTTATCCACGGAAGATTTTTCGCTGCGTTCTTCCAGCTGAATTCGTTTTCGTCGTAGCCGATTTGGTAGATTTCGAAGCCTGACGCCGAGTGCTGACGATAGATTTCGGCGAATAGGGCGTTGAGTGCGGGCGACTCGTCGGCGAGGTAGGTCGTGAAGTTGAGCAGCACCACTTTGCCGTGTCCGGCAACGTCGCTGAGTTTGTTGTGGCGTCCGGCTTTGTCGATAAGGTCGATTTCGATGTATTGCTTCTGGTCGGCGTAGATTGTGTCGCGCGGTGCAGTCGGTGTTGCAGTCTGACGACGTCCGGTGAAGAACATAGCCTTAAGCAATTCGGTGCGCGGGTCGCCGGGCTTGTCGTTGTTGTAGGCGTTGGCAACGGCGCCGATGACGCGTACGTCTGCCTTGTCGGCTATTGAGTAGAGCGGCTCGTTGCCGATTATTTTGTTGACGGTATAGTATGCCACGACGCTCGACGGGTCTTCGAGGATTCGCGCTGCGAGTTGACGTTTTGCCGCCTCAAAAGCCGCAGCGTCGCCTTGCTTGTCTGCCAGCGTGCGCGAGATGCTGTCGACTTGCATCATCCATACGGCGTTGGTCGAACCGGCGAGACGATACGACGTGTCGAACGTTGCCGTGTCGGCTTTGATGGTGATTCGGTCGATGCTGTCGATGGGGAAGTAGATGTATTTGCCGTTTCTGCCCAGGCGGAGCACTTCCGGGAATTTCGGCGCCGGGTTGCTGAATTCAAATTTGCCGTCTTTGTCGGTCTCGATGGTGTCGACGGTCAGCCATGCTCCCTGTACGGGGCGTTGCAGCACGAGTTTCTCCTCGGCGGAGCCTTCTACGGTTCCGCTCACTTTATATTCATTGCCGTTGCCGCATGAGAAAAGTGCGGCGGCAGTTGCCAATACTAAAAATGTCTTTTTCATACTTTCGATTTTGCCACAAAAGTACTCAA
>JAQXVL010000218.1 GCA_029224905.1 Bacteroidales bacterium | reverse complement strand
AACTTCATCCACGGTAATACCACAAACGGCAGCAAACTGCTCTTGCATACTGATGTTATTCAGGTTGTTCAGTTCGCTGAAAATGCTGAGTTGCGAAAACTTGGTGATTCCGGTGATAAAAACGAATTTCAAATATTTGTCACAAGCCTTGAGCGGCGAATAGAAATTACGCATAATTTGGCGTAAATCATCGAGTTGCACCTTTTCATGAGCCACGTCAAGCAGTGGCGCATCGTACTCGTCGATGAGGACAACGACTTGCTTTCCGGTTTGCTCGTAAGCGCGCTTTATCAACCCTTCCAGACGTTGGTTGAGATTAGGTTTTGATGGGTCGTTGGGGCCGTAAATCACTTCATAGTCGGTAAGTTTCCCCGCCAATTCTATGGTTAGCGACTGCGCATCAACGTGTTTGGCGGTACTCATATCAAACCGCAGCACAGGATATTCCGTCCAGTCTTTTTCAACGCTGTCGATGTACGTTCCTTTAAAAAGATGCTTTTTGCCCTCAAAATAAGCCGCGAGAGTAGAAACAAGAAGCGACTTTCCGAACCGCCTCGGGCGACTCAGAAAGACGTAATTGCCAAGCGTCACCATCTTATGGATGTACTCCGTTTTGTCGACGTACAGACAATCTTGGTTTATCAATTTTTCGTAGGTCTGAATACCTACCGGCAATCGCTTCAGTTCCATCGCGTTCTTCGTTAAGGTTTTTCGTTTACAAATATACGCAAGTTATTCGATTTATAAAAGAAATTACAAAAATTCGGCAATCAGATTTTACAGATTGGACAGGCGTTGTGCGCATTTACTAATCGCAAAAAATTTCTACCTCAGCGTGACGACGGTGATTCCGGCGCCGCCGAATTGGATGTGCTCATCGCGGTACGAGCGCACGTCGGCAGACGCATTGAGATACTCGCGAATGCGCTGGCGCAGGATGCCGAATCCGGTGCCGTGGAGGATGCGCACCTCGCCGATGCCGAACTGCACGGCGTCGTCGATAAAGTACGACACGGCTTGGATTGCTTCGTCGGCGCGCATACCGCGAACGTCGATTTCCTGCTTGAAGTTGAGCTGTCGGCTACGCGCATCGTCGCTCACCGAAGCCGTCACAGCCGACTTGCTTGCCGCCGTGGCGGTCTCTTTGCGGATGGTCTTTTTGAGTTTGTCGAGTTTGACGGTCGACAGGAAGTTGCCTATAGCCACCGTTGCCGTATTGCGGTCGATAGCGGTTATGCGCCCCACGGAGTTACTGCCGTCGATGGTCACGTTGTCGCCCACTGCAAGGCTCTCGACGGGCTGCTCAACCGGCTTCTTAGGCTGTTTCTTTTTGGGACGAAGTCGCGCTTTGAGTTCGCGAATGGTCTCGTCGTCGGTTTCGCCCTCGGCAAGCCGCTGCTTGAGTTCGTCAATCTGACGGCGAATGAGTTTCGTCTGCTCCTTCTCGGCTTGGGCGCGCTTGATTTCGTGGATGGCGTTTTCGATGGACGCGTTGCTGGTCGACACGATTTCTTTAGCCTCCGACTTTGCTTCGTGGATTATGCGGCGACGCTCCTCGACGAGTTTTTCGATGTCTGCCTCATAGCGTTCCACTACGGCGTCGAGGCGCTTGCGCTCGCGGCGAATTTCGTCGCGCTTAGCCTCCCAATACTTGCGGTCGCGCGCTATGTCCATCAGATATTTATCCAAATTGATATAGTCGCTGCCGACAATTTCTTCGGCATAACTGAGAATTTCGGCGGGAATGCCGATTTTCTTGGCAATTTCGATGGCAAACGAACTACCCGGCGTGCCTATCGACAGCTGGAAGAGCGGTTGCATCTTCTGACGGTCGTAGAGCATGGCACCGTTGACGATGCCGGGAGTCGAATTTGCGAAGTTTTTAAGATTTTGGTAGTGCGTCGTAATCACGCCGTAGACGCCTAATTCGTTGAGTTTGCGGAGCACGGCTTGCGCGAGTGCGCCACCGATTTGCGGCTCCGTACCGCCGCCGAATTCGTCTATGAGCACCAACGTATGGTCGTTGCCGCGCTGCATAAAGAGTTTCATGTTCGACAGGTGCGAACTGTAGGTACTCAGTTCGTTTTCTATCGACTGCTCGTCGCCGATTTCGATGAATATGCTGTCGAAAATGCCGAAATGCGAGTTTCCGTAGACGGGCGGCAGCAGTCCGCATTGGAGCATATATTGCACAATGCCTACCGTCTTGAGGCACACCGACTTACCACCGGCATTGGGTCCGGAGATGAGCAGAATGCGGTTGTCGCCGGCGAGGCGTATGTTGAGCGGCACGGTGGGCTTGCCCAACTTGTTGAGCGAGAGCAACAGCACGGGATGCTTGGCGCCGTACCATTCGATTTCGGGGCGGCGAGCGATGTGCGGCATTTCCGCGCCGAGTTCGTCGGCAAACAGCGCCTTTGCGCGGATGAAGTCGAACACGCCGATAATGCGATAGAATGCCGCCAGTTCGGGCAACGCCGGGCGGATTGTGTCGGTGATTTCGGTGAGAATTCTGACGATCTCGCGACGAATGTCCGACTCGAGTTCTCTGATTTTATTATTTTTTTCGACGATTTCCGACGGCTCGATAAAGAATGTTTTTCCCGTCGCCGACTCGTCGTGGACAATTCCGGCAACGCGGCGCTTATTCATTGCCGACACGGGCAGCACGAGCCGTCCGTCGCGTATCGCCGGCGTGGCGTCGGCATCGAGAATGCCTTCATTTTTGTAGCGCGAGAGCACGCGCGAGAGCAGTCCGTTGATGCTGTTGGTGGTCGACGCCAACGACGAGCGCAGCTCGCGCAACTGCGGCGACGCTGAGTCTTTGACTTCGCCGAAACGGTCGAGCGTACGGTCGATGGTTGCAACTACGTCGGGAAACAGGCTAAGCGACTCGGCAAGACGCCATAACTCGGGATAACTCCGACGTCGCTCGTCGGTGAAAAAGTCGTGAATTTCGATGGCAGAACGCAGCGTTTTGCCGAGGTTGAGCAACTCCGTTTCGGTCAGATAAGTGCCGGCGACGCGCGTACGCTCAAGTTCTTCGCGAAGGTCGAACACCGCGCCGTTGGGCATTGCATCGCCGCGATTGAGGATGGTTTTATATTCGTTGACCTGACCGATGAGGGTGCGAATGAGGTTATAGTTGGTCGTAAACGCCATCGTGCGACATTTCTCCTTGCCGAGGTTGTTGTCGCAGAGTTCGGCAACGTGCGTTCGCACTGCCGTAAATCCTAATTTTTGCTCTATATTTTCGGGATAATTCACGCGTATTTGTTCTTTTCGGCAAAATTACAAATATCCTCTAAGATACGCAAACTCGCGCCGCGGTCACTCGTGCCTCAACATCTGCTGAATGGCATAGACCGGCACAACGTCGACATGCCGCACCGCCTCGCCGTCGTACTTGTCGCAATGAGTATACGTCCCGAAATTCTCCAACGACATCCGCACTGCATAGTCGAGATGCTTAACCCGCAGAAACTGCCACAGGCTCTTCATCCCACCTTGTGTGCTCGACTTCACCTCTATCGGAATGATTCGCGCATCGCGTGCCTCCAAATAGTCGACCTCGGCAAGGCTGCTGCCTGTTTGCATCCAATAATGCATTTTGTGGCGACGAATAGGCTCCTTATAGCGCAAAATCTCAAGTCCTACTACCATCTCTACAATACCGCCTTTATTAACAACATCTTGCGGCTCGCCTGCCAATATTGTTTGTATGAGGGTTT
>JAQXVL010000217.1 GCA_029224905.1 Bacteroidales bacterium | reverse complement strand
AGCGCGTGCGCCAGCCCGGTATTCGGTCGTCGGGATGAACGATTTCGTAGACGCCGTCCTCTTTCTTCGGACCCTCCAACTTGTTGAGCAACAGCAAGTAGTCTTCCGTGGGCGACACGTAGAACGTCTCCGTCGGCACATCGCCGTAGAGCATTTCCACACGTCCCGTCGCCGGGTCGGCAACCATCAGCCGACTGCGACCGCCTTGCACATCTATATAATAATAGCGGTCAGTCGAGGGCATCCACGTGGGCGACTCAAACACCGGGCGACTCGTGCCGGTCTTGGCATCGACGAGCAGAGTCTCGCTTTGGCGCGCCCGTTCAGCGTCGTACCACGAATACTCCACCAGCGACCAGCGTCCCGATGCCGACACCGACGCCGATGTGATGACCTTTATACCCAAATTGTCGTCCATCGTGAAGCGTCGCGGTCCCGACACCTGCTTGATGCTATCGGGCAACGTCACCGAAATTTTTGCCGAATCGGCTACAAACTTCACATTCACCTCATGGTAGCCCGGCGCAAGAGCAAATACTCCGTTAACCGCCTTGCCATCAGCATACAAGCGCGTGCTCTTTGCGCCCTCGACGGTAATTTTTGCGTCGCCGATATAGCGCTCGTTGACAACGGCAAACTTCAGCACATTCAACGTGCCGCTCTCAAAACTCAGTTCGTCAAGGCTCCGCACAGCCGCACTATCGGCTACGGCGAGTTGCAACGGCGTGTCAATCAAGCCGTCGGCACTATACTTGGTCTGCGCACAGTCGACGCTGTCAATCACCACCGGATTAACCACTTTAAACGGTCCGGCATAACGCACCGAACCGACATTCTCCGCGCCGGCGGTTACTCCCGTCAACAAGGCAATCGCCAACGCTATAACATTACTTCTTTTCATACTTTTTCTCAAAATAATCCGTGGCAAAGATACAAAAATTTGAAGACTCATTGTAAAAATGCAAAAAATAGTCTTATCTTTGTGGCAGAGAATAGACTTATTTTTTTACTGATTATCAATTTATTACAGCACTACAATGGAAAAGCATGTCAAACATTTCGCATTCGTTGCATCACTGCTAATTGCAGCAACATCTTACGCAAACGAATACTACGACTTCGAAGTCGATGGCATCTATTACGGAATTAACGACGACGGAACGAGCGTCTATGTAAGTTACAAAGACGAAAACTACAATGCCTACTCAGGTTCGGTGGTTATCCCCGCCACGGTGGTCTACAACGGCACGACCTTCGACGTTACGGCAATCGGACAATCCGCTTTCTACGATTGCGCGGAATTGACGGATGTCAGTCTGCCGGAATCAATAACCTTAATCGACGAACATGCGTTCACCTATTGCGCCAAATTAGCATCGATAACAATTCCCGAGGCAGTAACTAAGATTGGCTGGGGCGCCTTCGAGTCTTGTACGGCGCTTACGGAGATAGTCATTCCCGACGCGGTGACGCACATTGGCGAATTCGCTTTCAACAAATGTACAAGTTTGGCATCCATAACCTTTGGCAAATCATTGTGCAAAATCGGCTATCGCGCTTTCAAAAGAACGGCATGGCTTGAAAATCAGCCCGATGGTCCGGTCTACACAGGAAAGGTATTCTATATGTATAAAGGCACAATGCCCAAAAACTATTCAATCGCTTTGGACGAAGGCACGTTAGGCATTGCCGGCGAAGCTTTCGACAGTGAAACCAACTTAGTTGGAATATCAATTCCCGAAACGGTCACCACCATAGAAGATTCCGCATTCTCCGGCTGCAGCGGACTGACTTCGATAGAACTTCCCGGCTCGCTAACGGACATCGGCTCATATGCCTTTTCGGAATGTGCCGGACTGACGTCGATTGTCATCCCCCGGGGAGTAACGTATGTACCCGCCGCCTGCTTCCTTAGTTGCACCAACTTGGCATCGATAACAATCCACGACGACTTGACAGACGTCGGCAACCAGGCGTTCGACGACACGGCTTGGTATAACAACCACCCCGACGGCGTAACTTATCTCGACAAAGTGCTTTACAAATATAAAGGTACCGCCCCCGAGAACTTCTCTCACGCAGTCAAAGAAGGAACAATAGCAATCGCCGATGCCGCTTTCGACTTGCAAGCAAATTTGGTGGCAATTTCGATTCCCTCAACGGTTAAGGTATTAGGTTTCAGGTCATTATCAGGCACCTCTCTAACGTCGATAACATTGCCTAATTCAATAACAGAGATACAAGGCCACACTTTAAGCCATTGCGCCAACTTGGCATCGCTCTCTATCGGAAATGACGTATCCTTCATTGGTTATGCCGCATTCTTAGACTGCACGAGTCTAATGTCGTTCACCTCACATACCCCCACTCCGCCGACTGTCTCAACAGAAGAATGGACATTTCAGAACATACCCGCCGACTGCGTGCTCTACGTGCCGGAGAAAAGCATCGAAGCCTACAGAACGGCTAACGGTTGGTCACGATTCACGAACATCTGCGCAATTCCGCAAGGCGGCATCAGCGCAATCGGCTCCGACTCGATAAAAATCACGTCAGTTGCCGGTGCTATCAGCATCGTAGGCGCACAAGGCGCTGTGGCTGAGGTATATTCTGCCGGCGGCGCTTTGCTCTACCGCGGCACCGAATCGACAATCGCGATGCCCCGCGGACTCTACATCGTCAAAGTCGCAGGACGCACCGCAAAAGTCGTAATTTAGAGGATGTTTCATTCTCAACCATACACAAAAAGCACCATCCAAGAATGGTGCTTTTTTCTGTATGCTATGTCGTTAGCCACTAAACGTAGCCTTGTCCCATCATTGCATTTGCAACCTTCATAAATCCGGCGATGTTCGCGCCCTTCATATAGTTGACAAAGCCATCGGGTTGCGTGCCGTACTTGACACATTGCTCGTGGATGTCGCGCATAATCTGATGCAAGCGTTGGTCGACTTCTTCTTCCGTCCAGCTGATGTGCATAGCATTTTGCGTCATTTCGAGACCCGAAGTAGCCACACCGCCGGCATTAACAGCCTTACCCGGAGCATAGATAGTCTCGCTTGCAAGGAACGTGTCGATAGCCTCAGGCGTACAACCCATATTCGACACCTCGGCAACAATCTTCACGCCGTTGGCAACGAGCATATCGGCGTCAGCCTTATCCACCTCGTTCTGCGTAGCACACGGCAGCGCGATGTCGACCTTGCGCTCCCAAGGCTTGCGTCCTGCAAAGAATTGTGCACCCGGGAAGCGTTCTGCATACGGCTCAACGATGTCGTTACCCGTGGCACGGAGTTCGAGCATATAGTCGATTTTCTCGCCGGTAATTCCGTCGGGGTCATAGATATAACCGTCGGGACCGGAAATAGTAACCACCTTGGCGCCGAGTTGCGTAGCCTTAAGAGTAGCGCCCCATGCCACGTTGCCGAAGCCCGAAACGGCAACGGTTTTACCCTTGATGTCGTCGCCGAGACGGTGCAACATATTTTGCACGAAGTAGAGCGCACCGAAGCCTGTCGCCTCCGGACGAATCTTCGAGCCGCCGAAGTCGAGGCCCTTGCCGGTAAATGTTCCGGTATGCTCTTGCGCAAGTTTCTTATACATGCCATACATATATCCCACTTCGCGACCACCTACGCCGATATCGCCGGCAGGCACGTCACGGTCGGGACCGAGGTTGCGCCACAATTCGAGGATGAACGCCTGGCAGAAACGCATAATCTCTTTGTCGCTCTTGCCGCGCGGGCTGAAGTCGCTACCGCCCTTACCGCCGCCCATAGGCAACGTCGTCAACGCATTCTTGAACGTCTGCTCGAAGCCTAAGAACTTAAGTATCGACAAGTTGACCGACGCGTGGAAACGGATTCCGCCCTTGTACGGACCGATGGCGTTGTTAAACTGCACACGATAGCCGATGTTGGTTTGAACCTCGCCCTTGTCGTCGGTCCACAACACACGGAACGTGAAAATGCGGTCGGGCTCGACCATTCGCTCTATTATCTTGGCACTTTCGAATTCAGGATGCTGCTCGTAGACGTCTTTCACACTCAACAGCACTTCTTTGACAGCCTGCAAATACTCCTTCTCACCGGGATGCTTGGCTTCCAAATCTGATAGAATCTTCTCTACATTCATATTCTTTCGTTTTATATGGTATTTAAATTTTTCTTTTTGTCTTTTGACATCAACAAAATTATAAATAATTTTCAAGCCCACAACATAATAACTGTTAAATTTTAGTACAAAACTGACATTTTGCCAAAAACATGCTATTCAACACATTTTCAACTCAGAACGTATTAACAAAATCCTATTCCGAAGGCTTTCGTCGCAAAATTGCTCTATTTTTCGTTATTATTACAGTTTTCAAACATTTTAACCGACTTATTTGTTTGATTATCCACAAATAAACCGTAAATTTGCAACCCGAATAACTATCGACAAACGAAAATGCGCAAAAATTTAGTCATAATATTCCTTTTAGCCCTGCTTTTGCCCGGTTGCAGCGAGTATAACAAAATGCTTAAAAGCACCGATGCCAACCAAAAGTACGACTACGCCAAGAAGATGTTCGAGCAGCGCAAATACACCCAATGCGCCACCCTGCTCCAAGACGTCGTCAAAGTGCTCAAAGGAACCGACAAAGCCGAAGAGTCGCTCTATCTGCTCGGTCTGAGCAACTACGAGAACAAAGACTACATGTCGGCAAGCACCTATTTCAAAACCTACTACACCCACTACCCCAAAGGAAAATACACCGAACTGGCACGCTTCTATTCGGGTTACGGGTGCTATCTCGATTCGCCCGAGCCGCAACTCGACCAAACCGAGACTTATAAGGCTATCGAAGAACTACAGAAGTTTCTCGACTACCATCCTCAAAGCGACAAAGTGGCAATTGCGCAAAACGCCATCTTCGAGCTTCAAGACAAACTCGTTCAGAAAGAAATCGACAACGCTCAACTATACTACAACCTTGGAAACTACATGGGTAACAACTACCAAAGCGCCGTCATCGTTGCACAAAACGCTCTGAAAAACTACCCCTACACCAAGCACAAAGAGCAGCTGCAGATGATTATCCTCAAGGCAAAGTTCCAAGAAGCTAACCAGAGCGTCGACGAGAAAAAAGACGAACGCTTCCGCGAAGTGGTCGACGAATACTATTCATTCATCAACGACTACCCCGACACTCGTAACCGCAAAGAGGCTGACAACATCCTCAAAATTGCATCCAAATACGTCAAAGACTAATTTGAAAAAACTAAACAATTATATTATAATGGATTACAAAAGAACAAACGCACCGCTCAACACCGTAACACGCGACGTTATCAAGCTCTCTGAAGACACTGGAAACGTCTACGAAACCGTGTGCATCATCGCAAAACGCGCGAACCAAATCGCCGTTGAGATGAAAAAAGACCTCGAGAAAAAACTTCAAGAGTTCGCTTCGTTGAACGACAATCTTGAAGAGGTGTCTGAAAACCGCGAACAAATCGAAATTTCGCGCTACTACGAGAAACTGCCCAAACCGGTGCTCATCGCTACTCAGGAATACATCGAAGGCAAAATCAAGTATCGCAACCCCGCGAAAGAAAAAGACAGCATCGAATTCTAAAATTCTTATTGTATAAAGACGAGGACCGCCGCTCGGCCCTCGTCTTTTTGATTTCGAACCAAAAACATCAATTATGGAAGCAAAAGACAAAGTTTTAGCAACAATGAAAGAGGCAGGCGAACCCTTGAACGCAGGTAAAATCGCCGAACTCAGCGGACTCGACCGCAAAGAAGTCGACAAAGCAATGAAGCAACTCAAAGAAGAAGGCGCTATCGTGTCGCCCATCCGTTGCAAATGGGCGCCCGCTGAATAAAAGATTATTCTCCTAACCTACAAAGCCGAGCTGCAGAGCCAATCGCTCCCGCGGCTCGGCTTTTCTACAAGTTCCGTCATCGACTCATCCTCTCATTATCCCATAAAAATTTGGCGCTAACATTAATAATTATTACCTTTGCGGCGTTAATTTGTTTTGAAATAACCATAAAAGAGATAAATATGAAGAAATTTTACACTGTTTTATTGAGCATGCTCGCATTTGCAAGCATCTCAATGTCTGCCGAAAATCTCGGCACAAAGTACACGGGTAATGTTACAATCGCTCTCGACCCGACAGAACCGATTGTCGTTGAACAAAGCGTATACCTCAAACCGACAGGCAAAGGATTGAGCACTTTCGCTCTCTACGACTTCAAACTTGCTCCAGAAATGCCCACCTCGATGGGCGACATCGTTGTCGAAAACGTCGCTACTACCATCGCTTACGATGGCACGTCGAACAACTTCAAGAAATACGTTGGCGCAGCTGACGGCATCACACTTGACCTCGAAGGCTCACCAATCAACGCATCTGCAGAAATTGAAGGCTACGAACTTCTCGACGAAACATTGAACGTAACTATCAACGTAATTTGGCACGCTGAAGGCACGGACGTTCCTATCCCCGTTTCGTTCTCCGGCAAAAAGGACCTCGGCGAACTCGGTCAAGAATACTTCGGCGAAGTTACCATTATCCTCGACCCGACCGATCCTACTAAAGTTCCCGACCAAAAGGTATACCTCCGCAGCGAAGGTGGAACATCGGCAACTTTCGGTCTTTACAATTTCAAACTTGTGCCGGATATGCCGTTCCCGATGGGCGACATCGTTGTTCCCATTAACGTAACTACAAACAGCGACAAATCATTGACTTACACAGGCACGGTTGACGACCTCTACCTTACCCTTGAAGAGCCTAACGAAATCTGCGCCTCAGCAACAATCAACGGTACTGAAACCGAAGCAGGTGCTCTCAACGTAACAATCGGTGTTACTTGGCACGCTGAAGGTGCTGACATTCCCTTCGACGTTACTTTCACCGGCTCGAAATCAGGCTCAGGTGCTGTGACACTCGTTAGCGCAAGCAAGGCTAAAGCATTCGGCACAAACGGTGCTATCAACATCGCAAACTGCAACGGCACTGTAAAGGCTTACACTCTCAACGGTAGCCTCGCTATGACTCAAAAAGTTAACGGCAACGCTACAATCAACATGCCCGCCGGCATCTACCTCGTTGTAATGGACGGCACTGCATGCCGCGTCGTTGTGAAATAATTCATAACAAAATCATACCTCAAGGGGCTGCGTCGTGCGCGACACAGCCCCTTGTTTTTTTGAATCCGTCGATAGAGAAGTTTTTACGACTTTATTCGATTATCCAATCTTCGATGGTGTGGGTGTCGGAGTTGAAATTGATGCCAACTTTTACGACGGGCAGCCCGGTGAGGGCAAAGCGCGACGGATAGTCTTTCAGATTGATTTGATTCATCGCCGCTTCCGCCGATTTATTCAGTTTGAGTTCGAATAGATAGAGCGCCTTGCCGGAATTCATCACCATGTCGACGCGTCCTTTCGGCGTACGAACTTCCACGTCGACGTATCTGCCTAAGAGCG
>JAQXVL010000216.1 GCA_029224905.1 Bacteroidales bacterium | reverse complement strand
GTTGAGAGTCTTTCCTGCGAACGAATCTTCGAACGGCAGAGAAGCCTTTCCGGCAATCAGCGACGACGAAGCGGTAGCCTCACTCGTCGTGCCGTGGTAGTTTGCCACAACTTTATAACTAATTTTTGTAAGTTCGGCAGGAGCAAAAGCATCGGTGTAAGTGGTTTCAGCCACGTTCGAAGCCACAACGGTTTCAGCGTCGCCGACAACGCGCGTAATCGTATAAGTCAAAGCGCTCGCATCCAAATCGGAGTTGAGAACGGCGCCCTTTGTCGGAGCGGTCCACGACAGAGCGAATCCGTCGGCTACGGCAGCGACAGTCAGTGCGGTAACAGCGTTAGGCGTATCGGGGCCGACGTAAACTGTCGTCGACGCCTCGGCGCCCACTATGTCGGATGCATAAGCGATTACGCGGTAAGTGTTATAACCCGCCTGTGCTGAAGCGTCGGTCCACGTCAAAGTAGCGCCGAGTGCGGGAGTTTCGAAAGTGTTAATCAATTCGTCACCGCGATAGAGTTCAACCTTCGAAAGAGCGGTAATAGCGCCACCGGTGGTTGTCAACGTAGGCGTTACGAACGAAATGTCGGCAGAAAGCGACAAGTCGGCAGCCGCTGTAGCGACTAAATCGGACGCGGCGGCAGGAGCGCCGGCATAACCGGTGTCGGTCAGCACGATTTCGTCAACGCGAAGTGCTACGCCATAGGCGCGATACGAAATGCGATAGTTGCCCGATTGCGGCACTTCGAACTGTTGCTCTACAATGAACCCTGTCGCGGTCTTGATGTTTTCGTTAGTATACAAGACTGTGTAGGTTGTTGGGTCGTCGCCGGTGCCAAAAGCAATCTGACATTTTGCAATGTCCGACGAATAGTAGCCGTCAATGAGTGTCGACAACGAATAAGCCTTACCCGCTTCAAGAGCGATTTCGGGCGTCATCAGATAGTCGTCGTTTGCTTCCCAATCATCAGAATACGTCGAAAGATAGATGTAGGCAGCTTTTGTGCCGTAACTATTCCACTTCCACACGCCTCGCGTGTTGTTGTAACTGAAATTGTCAGCGTTTACGGTTGTCATTGTATTGAACGCAGCCTCGGTGTCGAAATGCTGCTCATACACAATCGTTTGTCCGTAGGCTGTAGTTGCTGTCCCAAGCATGGCTGCAGCAACAAACCTTAAGAATAAGTGTTTCATAATGCTATATGTTAATAAACTATTAATTTAAATGTATAACGTCCCGATTTTACAACGTAAGTGCCGGGAGCGACTGCAAACGAGCCGTTTGCCTTGGCTGACGAAGCGACTAAGACACCGACGGTCGAATAAACGTCGATGGTGTCGGCAACACCTGAGTAGCAGATTCTGCCACGCGAGGCAAATACAACCGGCGCAGCGCCAACCGACGTCAATCCGCCTTGCTTTTCGACGGTGACGAGGTTCGAGTAGAGCGATTCGCCCGATTCGTAAAGCGCGGTTACTCCGTAGACGTAAGTACCGTCGTCGGTGATTGCGTCGGTGGTCGAAACGGCATCGGCGGCAAGCGGTTCGGCATTGATGCGAACGTCGTTGCGATACACGTTATAGCCTTTCAACGCATATTCGGGAGCGGGTTCGCCGAGGAGTATGTCGTCGACCATAAACATGAACTTGTCTTCCGAAACATAATTGATTGCGACGTATTTTGCGCCTTCGGGAAGGGTGTAAGCAAAGCGTGTCCACTCGTCGGCTACGCTCTCGGTGGAGATTGTCACGAAGTCGGACGACGAAGTGCCGTCGGTAGAATATTTCACGACGAAATCTTCATTGCCGTAGCGCGTTTGCGAAGCGCGAGCCATGAACGAGAACGAAGTGACGCCCTCGGGCACGGGAGCAATCAACCAGTCGTCACTGACACCCGTCGATGCAGAGAATGCCGCAAGATATTGGTTGCCGGAGTATGGCTGATAGCGCGACATTTTGTAGTCGGGGATGCTGATTTGCGAAGGATTGAACACCATAAACGCTTTCGGCGTCGTCTTGTTGGCATAGGTCGAGCCGTCGGTTACCGAATAGGTGTTTTTGCCGTCACCGTCGACCACGATGTAGTTGCCGAAGCCATAAACGCTGAACGGTTCGTACGACTCGCAATCGTCAGCCACAGCAGCCACGCCGTCGAAAATCACTGCGTCGGCGGGCTTGCTCCACGTAAGCGTTACAGCCTTACCGGTTTCGACATCGTCGGCAGCAGCCGCCAAGTCGGTCACGACGGGCAATTCGTTCGAATCGGTGGTTACGGCAACCGGTTTCGACACGTTGTTGAGCGTATTTTCGTCGCCGACGACAAATACTTCGGCAACATATTCGACCGTCTTACCGGCATCGGCAGGCGTTGCAGCCGCAATGAGTTCGACCTCGATTTGCGCCTTCGAGTCGAGCGAACGAAGCATCTTCGAAGCGACAATTTTGCCGTCTTTCTTCAAGCGGACAGCTACGTTGTTGAGGTTTGCGCTTCCGTTGTTGGCGACGGTAGCCACAAACGTGCCTTGCTCGCCGATTTTGAGCGCCGACGGACCGCTGAGCGACACCGCCGAGACTTCCGTAACGTAGTCGGCAAAGACGTTGATATTGTCGATTTGGATGTTGTAGCACCAACCCGAAACGCCTTTGAAAGCGATGTTGATATAGTTGCTGTCGGTATATTTCTCGAGCGAAATGACGTGCTCTACCCAACCGTTTTTGGGGGCATAGAGGTCAATCACGCCGTCGCGAAGTTCTTGATAGTCGCTGCCGTCGACCGACACCTCGACAACGAGTTGGTCTTTAACGTAGTCGGGACCCTCTTCGTCGGGATGCCAACCGTCGTTGCCGTTGAAGTGATACATCCAGAACGACAATTTCGGGCTTCGGAGATGGTCTATCTTAATCATCGGCGAAATCAAGCGAGTGACGTTGCCGACCTGCGCGTTGTATCCGTTGAACGAAGCCAAACCGCCGTCGGCATCTTGAGGCTGAGTGTAAGGATATTCGCCGGTAGCAAGAATTCGCCAGTTACCGTTGGCTCCGTAGACTTGAGCCACCGACCAGGGAGCGTTTTGAGCAACGCCTCCGGCAAACGACTCGGCAAACGGTGCGGTATAGGGGTCGCCGACAACAATGCCTTTGGTATAAGCAGCCTCGCTGCTTCCCGCCGATGTTTTTGCCACAACGGCGTAGTAGAGATATGCCTGCGTGTCGACCGTCCAATCGTCGACAAATTCCGTAGCCTCCAAAGCGGTAGCCACGGTGGTTTGCACGTCGTTAGCCACGCGGACTACGTCGTAAGAAACCAATCCGTCAAGATTTCCGCCACTAACGCCCGCCGCCGGAGCCTTCCACGTGAGTTTCGGCTTGCCGTCGACAAATGTAAGCGTCAAATCGGTAACTTTTCCGGGCACGTCGATGCCGACGTAGACCGATGCCGTGGCAGCAGCGCTCGCACCGGCTTCGTTGTAAGATATTACCTTATATTCATACGCACCGGTTTTTACCGACGTGTCGGTCCACGATTGAGCGGAGCCGCAAGCCGGCGAATTGATTGTCGTGATAGGCACGTCGCTGTTGTTGCGATAGATTTCGATTCGCGTGAGCGACTCGAGCGCAGAGCCTTCGAGGGTTGTCGAAGGTGCCGTGAACGTCACGGTTGCTTCGTTTGCACCCTGAGCACCTGCTACGACTTTCAAATCGTTGATGGTTGCCGGGACGTTGGCATAACCTTCCTCAACGACATTGATATCGTCGACATAAATACGATATTGATTTGCCGGGCTCGTCGCCTTGAATGCGAAATAGTGAGCGCCGTCGGCAAGTGCCGGCACAAGATATGACAAGTGTTGTTGCTCAGCGGTGAGGTCGGTGATGTCGGCTATTTTTGTCATCGAGGCAATGTCGGACGACGTGCCGTAGTAAACCTCCATCGTTTCGGTATAGGAGTTCATCTCCTTACTAACTTTGAAGGCAAAAGCATACGATTTGCCTTTTTCGAGGCGGATACCCGGAGTAATGAGCCAATCGTCGCCGGCAGACTTCACGCCATAGGTGTAGCGCATGCGCTGACCTGCGGAGTCGTAGTCCCAGGTTTTGCCGTCGTTGTTATTATCTATAATGGTAAAGAGTCCGGCAGCGTCAGCCGTGTTGAACGATTCGCTGTAAGGCACGCCGAAGTCGGCAATGACCATCGCATTCGATTGCGCCGAAACGCCGCGCCCGTCGGGAGTGATTGTCGTAACGACGTAGGAATACAAAGCCGGAACGGTGAGCGTTTCGCTGAACGAAGTAGCCGGTTGCGATTCGGCAACAACGACGTTGCCCGGCATGCGGACCACTTCGTAAGTAATCGGGCCGCGAATAGCGCCGCCTTGAGCTCCGGCGGTCGGCGCCGACCACGTCAAATTAGCCTCATAGCCGTTTGCGGTGAGTTTCAGACCTCCGACACTTGCCGGAACGTCATAGCCTGCGAAGAAAACCTTACCGGCAGCCGGACCCACGCCTGCGCCGTTCTCCACCTTAACTTTCACTGTGTGCATACCGCGAGCAAAGTCGTAAGTCGAGGTCGTTACGCTTTCGCCGGGAAGACCGTCGACCAAGTCGACAACGTCGCTATCGACCGAAATTTCGACCATCAGCGATTCCGCGGCATCGAGTGCGTCGCCCGAAGCCGTCACTGTCGGCAATACGAACGAGAACGAAGCCTGTGTGGCGCCTTGAACCAGATTCACCGCCAGCCCGGAAACTGCGGCAGGCGAACCTGCCGGAGCACGGTCGGGCACGCAAAGACCCACGATTTCTTCGTTGTTGGGAATGTCGGCGATTTTGGTGGTTGCTCCGGTCGAAGTGTTTATCTCGTAGAGAGCGGATGCTGCGGTAAACCACCCTACGGTATGAAATTCCGCCCAATACATTTTGCCGGTAGCATAATCGATTGTAGCCGACTGTGTGTAGTCGGATTCGTAACTATCGAAAATGTTGGTATTGGCAATGAGCGTGAGTTTCGCCGTTGTCTTGTCGACGCTGTAAAGGTTTGCATTCACGTCGATTGCAAAGAGTTGACCTTCGGCGTTGGCGGCTAAACAGAACACACTCTTATCGAATGCGCCAATCAACGTCGACTTTCCGTCGGCGAGGTCGGTAGTTGC
>JAQXVL010000215.1 GCA_029224905.1 Bacteroidales bacterium | reverse complement strand
TCAGCGGACACAACCTTGACAAGATAGATGCCCTTCTGCAAATGCGCAAGAGAGTATTGAGCTTCCAAGCTGCGCGGAGCATCGTTGATGCAAATAGTACCGCCGATGCTATAGACAAATACGTTGTTGATTGGCGAAGATGCATTGACCGTCAGCACATCGCCGCCGAAACGCACATCCGTGTCCTCGGCTTGCCGGTTATCAATGCCTGCAACGACCGAAGAATAGAATGTAAAATGACTCAATTCGTCGAATGCCAGAGAAATTGTGTAACCATTCACATCTTCCACGGCAACAGCGTCGGACGATATGACAATTTTGCGCGCATTAAGGAATTGTACCCAGGGGCGCGAATCAGAAAAGTTGCGGTACATATAAACGTCGACCGCATGTGCCTCGATAAATGACAACAAAAGAAACGAGGCAAACAAAATGCTTGAAAATAGTTTTCTCATTATTAGGTATTAAATGTTAAAAATCGACTCTAATATTTATGCTGATAAAGGAAACGCTTAATCGAGCGTTTTGGCGTTTTTTCGAATTCCTCCGATTGTATTTTAATATCCGTCAGTTGCGAATAAGCGGGCAAATCTTTGTTGAGATGAGCCACGTTGTCTTTCATAAGTTTCAAGATATCGTAATCGGCAATACCTTGACGTTCAAGGTTTTCGAAGTCGGGATAAATCAACGCGATGAGTTTTCCTTTGGCGTTTTCGATGACGATAGATTCGCAGACGTAAGGCAGGTTGTTGAGTTTTTGCTCGATTTCTTCGGGATAAATGTTTTGCCCGGAAGGACCGAGGATGAGGTTCTTGTTGCGTCCCTTGATGAAAATAAATCCGTCGCTGTCGAGCGTGCAGAGGTCGCCGGTGTAGAGCCAGCCGTCGCGAAGAGCCTCAGCCGTCGCTTCCGGATTTTTGTAATATCCGAGCATCACGTTTTTGCCACGCACCTTGAGTTCGCCGACCACATTTTGGGGGTCGTACGATTCGACAACGGCTTCCATACCGTCGACAACGCGACCACACGAGCCTACTTTGTTCACCTCGTGACCGGCATAAGAAATCAACGGAGCACACTCGGTCATGCCATAGCCGACGGTGTACGGGAAGTTGATTTTGCGCAAAAATTTTTCGACGTCTTTATTGAGAGCGGCACCGCCGATAATCATTTCGTAAAGCTGACCGCCGAAGGTTTCATTGAGTTTCTCCTTGATTTTGTTCAACAAACGGTCGTTGACGAAAGGCACCGTCAAAAGCAACTTCATATACGGCTTTTCGAGCAAAGGGAATACCTTTGTTTTGATGATTTTCTCGAGGATAAGCGGCACGGCGATGATGAGTCGCGGACGCACGGCGGCAAAGGCCTCGATGATAATCTTGGGAGAAGGCACACGCGTTAGGAAATGGATGTGACATCCCTTGACAATCGGGTGAAGCATCTCGATAGAAAGTCCGTACATATGAGCGAGCGGAAGCATACAGATGAGACCGTCGCCGGGTCCGAGGAATTTGAGTTTTTCGAGAGCGAATTCGATGTTTGAAGTAAGTGCACGATAAGGCACCATCACTCCTTTTGAGAATCCGGTAGAGCCTGACGTATAGTTGATAACGGCAAGCGAATCGGGGTCGAATTCTTCGTAGACGACGTCGTCGGCAACAAAGCGTTCGGGATAGCGTTGTCCGAAGAGCGCATTAAGCGTTTTGCGCGCGTTGGTGAGGTTTTCGCTTTTCGACGCCAACAGACTATAGTCGGCGATACGAATTGCGCCACAAACATTCGGAATCTTTTCGATGTCGAGATTCTCCCAAATCGTTCCGTCGACGAAGAGCAATTTCGACTCGGAATGGTTGACAATGTGGTGGATGTTGTCCGGCTTGAATTCATGAAGGACAGGAACGGGCACGGCGCCGTAGGTCAGAGTGGCGATAAAAGCCACAGCCCACTGCGTGCTGTTTCTGCCACAAAGAGCGATTTTGTCGCCCTTGGCAATGCCTGTATTTTCGAATAGCAAATGTAGTTTTGCCACCTTGCGAGCAACGTCGCGATACTGCAGCGAGATGCCGTTGAAATCACTCATTGCGAGTTCTTCCCAGTTTTTCCGTATAGATTTCTCTATGATTTTGTTGATATGCATATCCGAATGATTTTATGCAAAAATAATCAATACACTATGATTTTTCAAGCAGATGCTCAAAAAAAGAGCAATAAAAGTTAAAAAATAATTAAGGAAGAAAGGAAACCATAATACGGTTGACCAATCTTCCTTAATTATTTAGTTTTAATAGTTGCGAGCAAAAATCACGCGACGAGCTGAAGGCTTGCCTGTGAATATGCAAGTACCGGGCGTTTCGTCGCCGTCGAGAGGGATACAACGAATGGTTGCCTTCGTTTCTTCCTTGACACGAAGTTCGGTTTCGGTAGTGCCGTCCCAGTGAGCGAGAACAAAGCCGCCGGCTTCGATTTGCTCTTTGAATTCATCGTAAGAATTTGCGATAGTGATGTGTTCGTCTCTGAACTTACGAGCTTTTTGATAGATATTGTTTTGGATATCTTCAAGCAAGTCAGCCACATAGTCTACAATACCTTCGAAAGGCACTGTTTGCTTTTCGAGCGTGTCGCGACGCATAACCTCAACTGTACCGTTTTCGAGGTCTTTAGCACCGAGGACGAGACGTACGGGAACGCCCTTGAGTTCGTAGTCGGCAAACTTGAAGCCCGGGCGACGATTGTCGGCGTCGTCATATTTCACGCTGATGCCTTTTGCCTTGAGCGCCTCAACAACCGGAGCAACCTTTGCGGAAACTTCGGCGAGTTGTTCTGCCTTGCGATAGATAGGCACGATTACAACCTGAATCGGAGCCAAATGCGGCGGAAGGACGAGACCGTTGTCGTCGGAGTGGGTCATAATCAGTGCACCCATCAAGCGAGTCGATACACCCCACGACGTTGCCCAAACGTAGTCGAGTTTGTTTTCTTTGTTGATAAACTTGACGTCGAACGCTTTGGCGAAGTTTTGCCCCAAGAAATGCGATGTGCCCGATTGGAGTGCCTTACCGTCTTGCATCATAGCCTCGATGGTATAAGTTTCGAGAGCGCCCGCAAAACGTTCGTTGGCGGTCTTCACGCCTTTAATGACCGGCACTGCCATATATTTTTCGGCAAAATCTGCATAGACGTTGAGCATACGCACAGCCTCTTCCATCGCTTCTTCGCGAGTAGCGTGAGCCGTGTGTCCTTCTTGCCACAAGAATTCGGCGGTGCGCAAGAACATACGCGTACGCATTTCCCAACGGAACACGTTAGCCCATTGGTTGCACAAAATCGGGAGGTCGCGATACGACTGTATCCAATTCTTATAGGTATTCCAGATAATCGTCTCGGAAGTCGGACGAATGATGAGTTCTTCTTCGAGTTTGGCTTCAGGGTCGACAACCACGCCGTTGCCATCCGGCGAATTTTTCAAGCGATAGTGTGTAACAACGGCACACTCTTTGGCGAAACCTTCCACGTGGTCAGCCTCACGGCTTAAGAACGATTTAGGAATCAGCAACGGGAAGTAAGCGTTGACGTGACCTGTTTCTTTAAACATCGCGTCGAGTTGACGCTGCATTTTTTCCCATATTGCGTAACCGTAAGGCTTGATGACCATGCAGCCGCGCACTGCCGACTGCTCTGCCAAGTCTGCCTTTACAACCAAGTCGTTATACCATTGCGAATAGTTCTCGCTTCGCTTGGTTAAGTCTTTCAATTCAACTGCCATAATTTTAGTATTTTATGCAAAAATATAATATTTATTTCAACTTACAAAACATATCAATCCAATCTTCCGGCGGCGGCTTCGGAAATCATCTTTTTTCCGGGCACCAAGAAGATTTCAAGACGACGATTCTTCTCGCGATTTTCCATCGAGTTGTTCAGATAGAGGGGCTCGCTGCTGCCCATTCCGTAAGGAATGACATAGTCGCTGCAAGTGGCATGCGACTTAAACCATTCAAGGATTGCAACGGCGCGACGATTCGTCAGTTCGTCGGTATACGATTCGGAGCCGGTGTTGTCGCTATGCACCACAATCATCATACGATAGAAGTCGGGCACGTTCAAAAATTTGACAAACGGTGACAAAAATTTTCCGGCAGTCGGTTTAAGCGTCGTCTCGTTGGGATAAAACAAGTTGTCGGTGTCGACGGTCACGATCACCACTTCGCCATTACGCATAGTTTCGACGGTTTCTTGCCCGGCGGCAAGAAGTTTCTTTGCTTGCACGAGTTGATAGTTGCGAATGGTAGACTTCTGCGAACCGAGTTTGGGGATTTTCAGGTTGTCGGTAAGCGAGAGTTCGTAGAGTTGCTCTACGGTATAGTTCTTTTCGGCAACTTCACGCGTTGCGGGCTTTTTCGACGATTTGTCTTTGGCGTCGGCTTTCGACGTATTTTTTTTTGTTTGCTTTTGAGCGTCGGCATTCTTGGCGCCGCGGAAGAAATTCTTCACGGCACCTGCGCTGCGCTGAAACATATTGCCGGAATTGTCGGCAACGCTGTCGCTCGGCTCTTCGGCGCCGACAGGTAGCGGCACCGCCAAGAGTAGCATGAAGGATATTATCGTTCGGAAAATTTGTTTCATAGCGAGTCTGAAAAATCTAAAAATTGCTCAACGTTTCTTCGTAAGCGAGTTCGAGGTTGACGATTACGGGAATGTCGGCGGGGTCGATTTTGCTATGACGCTTTGCAAGCCGACGCGTAACCGAGTCGGCTACCACAGCCGGGTCGATTTCGTCTTCTTCGTCGCAGATATCGCTGATGTCGAAAAGTCCGCGAGCATCGTAGTAGTCGAAAACCGCCACAACGACGTCGAGCAACTCGTTGTCGCAGTATTTCGCTGAAATTTCCGACTCAAGCCCGGCTCTGATAAAGCGGACACATTCCTTTTCGTCAAATTCTTTTATATCGTCAAAATCGCTCATTGTTTATTCGGTTTGTGCGCTGACGAGACCTTCGGGAAGGTTCATTGTCAGCGTTCGGTTGTCTTCATCAATTGCTAAAATAAATTCTTCGACGACGGGCACATAGAATTGCACGCCATCGTTGTCGACCTCGAAAAGCACGTTTTCGGTAGAATCGTCGACGTCGACGATTGTGCCTACGGTCTTTCCCGTTTCGTCGAGAATCGTATAGCCGGTAAAATAGTCGCAAGCCACCTCGTCTTCGTTGTCGGCATACTCGCTGCGAAGGACATAGAAAGGATGTCCGACGAGCATACGAGCGGCATGCTCGCTTTCGATACCGTCGATGGTCAGCAGAACGCTTGCAGCGCCGCGACTGCGCACCGCCGATACGAAAAACGGCACGTTGATACCATCAATGCTACACACAATGGCGCGATAGCTATCGAGGTCGTCGACAGTGGTTTCGGCTGACAATTCGCCACGTACGCCGTGGGTCTTGATTATCCGCCCTACTCTTATCAGTTGGTCGTCGGTAATCATCGGCACTCGTTCTATTTGCGTTTTTTCTTCTTGGCAGGTTGCTGAACCGGAGCGACATCTTTAAAGTCGCGCAACTTGTAGCGGTCGGTGGTCATAACGATTCTGCCACGGCTGTACATTGCCAAATCGTTGAAAACGCGCTCGTCGTCGACGCCTTCGCGATTGACAGCCACCAACTGTTTCTTCATATGGCTTGCTATCATTATGAGCAATTGGTCGCGCTCCTCGCCGTCGGGCATATCCGACGCAATCTCGATAAGTCCTTCGACGATTTTGCCATAGTGGCGCAAACGTATGGGCTCAAGTTTGTATGGCAATTTGTCGGGACGCGAATGAAGATAGTCGGGACGAATCACCTCGCAGGGATAGTCGATGTCGAGTTTGAAATCCGACATTATAGCCAGCTGATTCCAAAGCATCTTATTGGAGTTGTCGTCGTCGCGACGGTCTGAAAAAAGGTTGCTCATAATGCTGACAATGCCGGCAGCGCATCGATTACGCTCGTCGCGGTCGGCGATTGTCATACAGTGGTCAACCATTTGCTGTACGTTTCGTCCGAATTCGGGCAAAACGAGCTTCTCGCGTTGTGTATTATATTCTAACATCATTTCTTAATTAGCAAGTTTTTTCGCGGCGTAGTTGCCTGGAATTGTTTGAGATAAGCCGGCGTGACGTAAGCAACATCGGCAAAATCGCCTTCGCGGAATGCTTTCTCTGAGAGCGCAATCATGTCGACCGCATTGAGGCGCATACCGCAAACGAATTCAGCATTTGGATGGCTGATGAGTTCGCGAACCTTGTCGGCGCCGTTGCCAACGAAGAACATACGATGGTTGTCGAGCAGGTCGGCGTAAGTATCAGAAGTGACCGTCATCGGCTGCGGTGCAACAACTTCGTTGAGCGCCAGGTCGTAGACTCCGGCAAAGACGTCCATGCGGCGAGCGTCAATCATCGGTGCAAAATAGTCGTCGGGACCAACGTTGCGACTGAACATCACGGCTACGCTAAGAATTTTCAACGTAGGCACGGCAATTAGAGGCACACCGAGCCCGAATGCCAAGCCTTTAGCCTCCGAAAGCCCGATACGCAGCCCCGTATACGAGCCGGGACCGATGCTGACGGCGATTGCCTCCGGCATTGTCTCTATTTGGCGCGCATAGTCTAACGCTTCCTTCACCATACCGCCCAAAACAGTGGCATGATTACGTCCTTTGGTGTCGCTATTGCACCAACGCATTTCGCCTTCGACCGACAAGCATACGCTACAAACGTCGGTCGCCGTTTCTATATTTAATATTGCTGCCATTATTATTTGCGCATAATCGATGGCAAATTTACAACATTTTCGCGTACCGACAAAACTTTCGATAGCGTGCTTGTTGCAAAACGGCGATTTGATTTGCTTTTTCAGACAACAAATACTACTTTTGCAAGGTTAATCGCAAAAAGAATTATGAAATTAGAGATAGCGCTTGCAAAAAGATTGGAAATCGTGTCAGCCGGCAGTTCGGCGGCTTTCACGCTACGCATCGCTTCGGTGAGCATAATTCTTGCTATCGTCGTCATGATAGCCTCGATAGCGATTGTCGGCGGCTTCAAGAGCGAAATCGTGGGACGTCTAACCGACTTGCAGCCGCACCTGCGAATCACTGCCGGCAACACACAGCCGAGTGCGGAGCGAATCGTGTCGCTGCCGGAAGTCGAAAGCACTCTTGAAGGCATCGACCGCTCAAAAATCAAGTCGATAGCCCTGACTGCCGAAATGCCGTGCGTGCTCAAAACGAATTCCGACTTTCAAGGACTGGCGCTACGCGGACTTAGCCCGGAAGTCGATACGACAGTTATCGCAAAGCGGCTCGTCGAAGGTCGCATGAGCCGAGACGACAACGACGTCGTGGTGTCGCAAATCGTGGCGCGTCGGCTGGGACTAAACGTCGGCGACCGCCCTATCCTATTCTTTATCCGTGGCGACAAAATCAAGCAACGCCGCGTCGAAATCACCGGCATCTACGACACCGCAATGGAAGAGTTCGACCGCAACATCCTATTCTCGGACATTCGGCTTGCCCAATCGGTTGCCGACCTCACGCCCGACCAAGGTACGTCGGTGGAATTTACGCTCCACAACATCAGCGACATCGACGAGATGCGCGACGAAATTATCCGCACCGTCTACACGTCGCTCTACCAATCGCATTCGTCGGCGGTCTACCAACTTTCGACGGTCACCGACGAAAACATCTCGTTTTTTGCTTGGCTCGAACTGCTCGACACGAATATCATCGTCATTTTGATTCTGATGAGCATCGTTGCGGCATTCTCGCTTGTGGCGGGGCTGCTGATTGTGGTGCTCAACCGCACGAATATGGTCGGAATTCTCAAAACTCTCGGTGCGTCGAACCGCAGCATCCGACTCACATTTATCTGCTTGACCTACAAACTGGTTTTGCGCTCACTCGTGTGGGGCAATGTTATAGGTTTTGCAATTTGCTTGCTTCAAAAATACTTCCACCCTATGAAACTCGACCCGGCGACTTATTATATGAGTTACGTACCCATAGAAATCAACGGCTGGCTGATTGTGCTCAACATCGGCATACTGATAGTGTCCGCTCTTGCAATGATTGGCCCGTCGTACATAATCACATCGCTGTCGCCGACGAAAACCATAAAATTTGAATAAACCGAACAAAACAATGAACGAACGAATATTAGTAACAGGCGGAACCGGATATATCGGCTCGCACACAACAGTAGAACTAATCAACGAAGGCTACGACGTGGTGATTTGCGACAACTTGTCGAACAGCAATCGCAACGTGCTCGACGGCATTGAGGCAATCACGGGACGCCGTCCGGCATTCGTCGAAGCCGACTGCGCCGACCCGGCGGCTATGCGTAAACTGATGGAAACCTATCCCGGCATCAAAGCCATCATCAATTTTGCCGCAAGCAAAGCCGTTGGCGAATCGGTTGCCAAACCGCTGCTCTACTACCGCAACAACCTTAACATACTCATCAACCTGCTCGAATTGATGCCCGAATTCGGCATCCGCGGGTTTGTCTTTTCGTCGTCGTGCACCGTCTACGGCGAGCCCGACCGCAACCCCGTCGACGAAACGTCGCCAATCAAAGCAGCAACTTCGCCCTACGGCAACACCAAGCAAATCTCCGAAGAAATCATCACCGACTATATCCGCTCGGGTGCCGGCATCAAAAGCATCATCTTGCGCTACTTTAACCCCGTCGGCGCACATCCGTCGGCGCAAATCGGCGAACTTCCCAACGGTGTGCCGCAAAACCTTATCCCCTATCTTACGCAAACAGCCATCGGCATTCGCCCTGAATTGAGCGTGTTCGGCAACGACTACAACACACCCGACGGCTCGTGCATTCGCGACTTCATCAACGTGGTCGACCTCGCTAAAGCACACGTCACCGCTGCACGACGAATGCTCTCTGACGAAAGCACCGACGACATCGAAATTTTCAACCTCGGCACCGGAAAAGGCGTCAGCGTGCTCGAACTCATCAACACGTTCCGCGAAGCAACCGGCGTCGACGTTCCTTATAAGATTGTAGGGCGTCGCGAGGGTGACATCGAAAAAGTTTGGGCAGACCCGAGTCGTGCAAACAACGTCTTGGGCTGGAAAGCAACAACGCCCCTCGCCGACACTCTCCTTTCGGCATGGAATTGGCAACTGCAACTTCGCAAACGCGGAATAATGTAAGAGTGCGGCATTTTCGTCTCATTTCGAACTAAAAATAGCATTTTTGCGACTCAGGAAGCAACAACCTCTGCCGTTTCCACAAAATTGTCACGGCGGAGGTTACTATTTAACCCAAGTTATTTCTTTGGCATAACCTTACTCAGCGGCTTGGCGATACCATTTTACTGCCTCGGTAAAATCACATCGACTCTAACTCTTCAATAGCCTCTTCATCGCCTTGCTCGGCTGCCTTGCGGAACCATTTTATAGCCTCGTCGATGTCTTGTTTCACTCCTTCACCTTCCTTATAGCAGAAGCCAAGTCGACTTTGGGCAGTAGCATCTCCTTGTTCTGCCGCTTTGCGATACCATTTCACCGCCTCGACAAAATCCGCTGCCACACCCCAGCCATTGTAATAATTATCGCCAAGATGAACTTGTGCGTCAACATAACCCTGCGCAGCCGATTCGCGACACCATTTATCCGCCTCTTCCGGATCATCCCATAAACATAGTGTAAGAGCATACTGTGCTTGGGCATGACCTTGCTCAGCCGCTTTGCGATACCATCTTATCGCATCTGCTCGTTTCTTAGGCACTCCTTCGCCCTTTTCATAACATTTTCCCAATGAATATTGAGCAGCGGCAATGCCTTGCATTGCTGCTTTTCGATACGCGGTTATCGCATCTTCCCCTTCCGGCACAATAATTTCCTTCAAAGGAAAGAGTATTTCCTCAGCAATCATTTCTCCCGCCTTCTTAATTGGCGATGGTGATTTCTCTTCGCTTGGGGTTACAACCGGAGTCTCAGATTCCTGAATTTTCAACCATTTCCTCAAATCTGCGAAAAGGCGTTCAAGGGCTTCCTGCGACCTACCATCGACCTGTTGCTTGGTGCTATAATCGAAAAGAAACAAATCCGACAGCGGACTACCATCGATGTTGATAAATACGATGCGTTTATTCTTCAGTTTGGCAAAACTCAACTCACGAACCGTCCAATCATTCTCAAAATCAACGATTTGCGAATGAACTTTCGAGTACATAAACAGAAAAATCTCGCAATCGTTGATTGCTTTGATAATTACCGACTTAAATTGAGCATCACTCTCAATCCCCTCAAGGTCAATCCAGCACTTTTCGCCAATCTCCGATTGTATTTTGTCCTTCAACGGGAAAACCGTATCCTTGTCAACTCGTTTGTAGGAAATAAAAATTCTTGCCATAGTTCGTTAATTATTTGCCATCACGAAGCACTTTCGCCTCACCGGATAATAAACACCGCGCCATATCATTGAATAAATTTTACGCGTTGCCATTAGTTACGCAAAAATAGTCAAAATTTGTGCAAGTTGAAAGCAGAGCCCCAAATTTATTTGAGGGCTATGCTGAAACGCCGCCAAATTTATCTAATCGATCACAAAAAAGACAAAATTACAGCCATCCACATAGCCTTAAACAATAATTTGCGCCACACTACAACCGCTCCAAAAGTCGAATCATCAGCACTCAAACGTCATTTATCCTATAAAAACGCACTAAAAATGCCGAATTTTATAGAAATATGTTATCAAACATATCAAATACTTTGGTCAAGTGGACAAAAGTATGTACTTTTCGACTCAAATTTTGAACTTTGAGAATTTATTACTAACAATTTAATATCTCTAATACACGATGAAAGTTTACGAAACTAACGAAATCAAAAACATTGCCCTCATAGGAAGTAAGGGCTCCGGGAAAACCACACTCGCCGAAGCAATGCTTTACGAGTGTGGAGTTATAAAACGTAGAGGAACTATAGAAAACGGCAACACGGTGTGCGACTATTTTCCTGTAGAGAAGGAATATGGCTACACCGTTTTTTCGACAGTCTGCTACGCTGAATTTTTGAACAAGAAAATCAACTTCATCGACTGCCCGGGCGGCGACGACTTTGTCGGCAACGCAATCACAGCGCTCAACGTAACCGACGCCGGCGTGCTCCTTATCGACGCTCAATATGGTGTTGAAGTTGGTACACAAAACATCTTCCGTACAACCGACAAAATCCGCAAGCCGGTCATTTTTGCCGTCAACCAACTCGACAACGACAACGTGGATTTCGACAACGTAATCCAACAAATGAAAGAGTCGTTCGGCAACAAAATCGTGCTCGTACAATATCCTCTCAACGCCGGACCGGGCTACAACGCTATGATTGACGTACTTCTGATGAAGATGTACACATGGGGTCCCGACGGTGGCGTTCCCACGATTTCCGAGATTCCTGCCGACCAACTAGAAAAAGCGCAAGAGCTCAACAAACTTCTCGTAGAAGCAGCCGCTGAAAACGATGAAGACCTTATGGAAAAATTCTTCGACCAAGGCATCTTGACTGAAGACGAAATGCGTATGGGTATTCGCAAAGGCTTGATTGACCGCAGCATCCTTCCGGTGTTCTGCGTAAGCGCATTGAAAGACATGGGCGTTCGCCGCATGATGGAATTCTTGGGCAACGTAGTGCCATTCGTCGACGAAGTGCCGAAGCCCGTCAACACCAAGGGCGAAGAAGTGGCAGCCGACCCCGCCGGCGAAACAAGCATCTTCGTGTTTAAAACATCTGTTGAGCCGCACATCGGCGAAGTGTCGTACTTCAAAGTAATGTCGGGCACTGTCAAATCGGGCGACGACCTTACGAATATGCGTACCGGCAACAAGGAAAGATTGGCACAAATCTTCTGCGTATGCGGTCAGATTCGCACACAAATCGACGAACTCAAAGCCGGCGACATCGGTGCTACCGTTAAGATGAAAGACGTAAGCACAGGCGATACGCTCAACGGTAAAGGCTGCGAATATGCTTTCAACTTCATCAAATATCCCGCGCCCAAATTCCAACGCGCAATCAAGCCGGTTAACGAAGCCGACGCTGAAAAACTCAACGAGATTCTTACTCGTATGCACCTCGAAGACCCGACTTGGATTATCGAGCAATCGAAAGAACTCAAGCAAACCATCGTATCCGGTCAAGGTGAATTCCACCTTCGCACACTCAAATGGCGTATCGAAAACAACGAAAAACTCCAAATCAACTACTTGGAGCCGCGTATCCCCTACCGCGAAACAATCACAAAGGCATCGAGAGCCGACTATCGCCACAAAAAGCAATCAGGTGGTGCAGGTCAATTCGGCGAAGTTCACCTAAT
>JAQXVL010000214.1 GCA_029224905.1 Bacteroidales bacterium | reverse complement strand
TCAGCAACCCAATCAGACGGCGGGCGTTACCGGCGGACTGCCTCACCTTATCGAGACTATGGCACGTGCCGGAATCGCATGCGGCGCCGACGGATTGTTTGTCGAAACGCATCCCAATCCCGCTGTGGCGAAGTCGGACGGTGCAAATATGCTGAGCCTCGACAAGATAGAAGGCATGCTCGAGCGCCTTACCGAATTGAGAATGACAATAAATCGCATAGGATAATGGCGGACTATGTTTACACTTTGCAGATGCAAGTGCGCGACTACGAACTCGACTCGGAGGGAATAGTCAATAATGCGAACTATCTTCATTATCTTGAGCACACGCGTCATCGCTTTTGCGCCGAAAACGGAATCTCATTCGCCGAGATGCAGCGTCGAGGCATAATCCCCGTGCTCAACAAAGTCGAGATTGAGTATAAGGAGCCGTTGCGTAGCGACGATGAGTTTCTTAGCCGTCTTTGGCTGGAGCGTAAAGGCGTACGATTCATTTTTCACCAAGACATTTTCAAACTCGACGGACATCAGTGCGTAAAAGCCGTTGTGAGTTGCGTATGCCTCGAAAACGGCAAACTCGACCGCGGCGATATGCTTGCCGAAATCTTTAAAGACTTTTTGTAGATCGAATTATGAAGCCGACGATTTATCAAGTAGCCTTTGCATCGATTAGAGGTATTACAATCGATATCGCCAATGAAATACTTTCAATCGTTGGTTCGGAGGAGGATTTTTTTCGCATCTCGGAGAAAGAACTTCAGAGCACGATGCAACTCACACCGCGATTGCTCAAGAAAGACTATCGCGACGCATTGCTCATCGACGCAGAGATTACCCTCGAAGAGTCGGAGCGCAAACACGTCGGCGTGCATTATTATCGTCAAGACTCGTTCCCCACGCGTTTCCAGACGGTGCCCGATGCTCCGCTGCTGATTTATAGCGCCGGCAATTGCGACTTGAATAGCCCAAAGATTGTCAGCATTGTCGGAACACGCCATTCTACCGCTTACGGAATAGATTTGTGCAAAAGTTTTGTGACCGGCTTGAAAGAAAAGGTGGGAAACGACGTCGTTGTCGTGAGCGGATTGGCTTACGGCATCGACATCACGGCACACCGTGCTGCGCTCAGTTGCGGACTGCCTACGATAGCCGTCGTCGCCCACGGACTCGACACTATCTATCCGGCAGCGCATCGCGGCGATGCCATCGAAATCGTTCGCTCAGGCGGCGCAATCGTCTCGGAGTATAAGTTTTCGACACGAGTACATCGGTCTAATTTCCTTGCCCGCAACAGGTTGATAGCCGCTATGGCAGATTGTACGATAGTGATGGAATCAGCCTTTAAAGGCGGCGCATTGGTGACCGCCAACGTCGCTCTCAACTATGGGCGCGACGTGTTCGCTTTCCCCGGCCGAATAGGGGATGAATATTCCGAAGGCTGCAATAAACTGATAAAAAAGAACGTAGCTTCGTTGATAACCTCCGTCGACGACGTTATCGACGCAATGGGGTGGGAAAAGAAGAAAGAAGGTCCCGTCGAACTCGAACTTTTCCCGCAATTAAGTCCGGAAGAGCAAAAAATCTACGACCTCATCAGCGAACGCGAAACCGTTAATGTAAACGCATTGGCAGGAAACGTCGGGATGCCGTTCCACCGCATCCTCAGCACGCTAATCGACCTCGAATTTCGTGGCATCGTCCGCGCACTTCCCGGTAATCAATATGCTTTAAACAAAAAAATTAACCTCTAATTTTGATATTAGGTTAAAATGATGTAATTTTGTGCTCTAAAGCATACTTGTATAGCAACTGTAATTAAAATGATCTCAAGAGAAGCCTTAGAAACAGTTATTAAGGAAGATTTATCCGGACTTTGGAACGCGCTGTCGTCTGAAGACAAACGCGTTGTGCTTGAAAATTTTACTCTGCACAATTTCAAACGCAATCAAATAATATATGCAGAGAAGGAAACGCCGGAATTTTTGTGGTGCCTAATTAAAGGTAAAGTAAAAAAATACAAAGAAGGAATCGGCGGACGTCAGCAAATAATTCGCTTGATTCGTCCGATACAGTATTTCGGGCACAGAGCATATTTCGCCAACGAGCCGTACGTCTCGGGAGCGATTGCTATGGAAGCCTCGGAGGTCGGTGCTATCCCGATGAAGGTCGTTTCGGAGTTGATTGACCGAAATCGTCAGTTGGCATGGTTCTTCATCCACGAATTGTCGCACAACCTCGGACGTTCTGATACGAAAATCGTCAATCTTACACAAAAGCACATCCGCGGACGTTTGGCTGAGGCTTTGGCTCTTCTTGTTGATAACTACGGCTACGAAGACGACGGCGAAACTCTAAACATATATATGTCGCGCGAAGATTTGGCAAACCTTTCGAATATGACAACCTCTAACGCAATTCGTACGCTGTCGGCATTTGTCAACGAGCGCATTATCGTTGTCGACGGTCGCCGAATCAAGATTCTCAACGAAGCAAATCTTCGAAAAATCAGCAAATTCGGTTAGTCCTTATGTTCACGGCAGAACAACTGCGCAAACAAAACATTGCAGAATATTTGCTCTACATGTGGCAGATTGAAGACCTCATTAGAGCAAACGACTGCGATATCGAAAAAATTAAAGCTACGGTAATACCGTCGTACGGTCTTGACGAAGCAGGTGCAGCGTCGGTCACCAATTGGTTCGCCGATTTAATCGACATGATGCGTGCCGAAGGCGTTATGCAGACCGGTCATCTGCAAATCAACAAAAACGTAATTATCAATCTCGTTGATTTGCACACAATGCTTCTCCGCTCAACCAAGTATCCCGGCTACGGCGCTGAATTCTATCGCACGTTGCCGTTTATAGTCGAACTGCGCGCTCGTGCCGGCGAGAACAAATCCGGTGAGATTGAGACCTGCTTTAACGCGCTATACGGTATCTTGCTCTTGCGTATGCAACACAAAGAAATTTCGAAGCAGACGCTCGAAGCTGTGACGCAAATTACCAAATTTGTGTCGACACTCGCTCACTATTATCACAAAGACAAAATTTCTCCACTTTTCGATAAAGAAGATTACGACAACTTATAATATGGCAAACTTACAAGAAGAAATCAGCAAACGTCGCACTTTCGCAATCATTAGTCACCCGGATGCCGGTAAAACTACTCTTACAGAAAAACTTTTGCTCTTCGGAGGTGCAATACACGTTGCCGGTGCCGTTAAATCAAATAAAATCAAAAAAACAGCAACGTCCGACTGGATGGAAATCGAGAAGCAACGCGGCATCTCGGTTGCTACTTCAGTTATGGGTTTCAATTACGGAGATTATAAAATCAACATCCTCGACACCCCCGGTCACCAAGACTTCGCCGAAGATACCTATCGCACGCTTACCGCAGTCGATAGCGTAATCATCGTTGTCGACGTTGCAAAAGGTGTCGAGCAGCAGACGCGCAAACTCATGGAAGTGTGCCGCATGCGCAACACCCCCGTGATTATATTCGTCAACAAACTCGACCGTGAAGGTCGCGACCCGTTCGACATTCTCGACGAACTTGAAAGCGAACTGAAAATCAAAGTGCGTCCGTTGAGTTGGCCTATCAATATCGGTGCAAAATTCAAAGGCGTCTACAATATCTACGAACGTGGTCTTGACCTGTTCACGCCCAACAAACAACGCGTCACCGAACGCGTCGAAATCTCCGACATCAACGACCCGGCAATCGACGAAAACGTCGGCGCCGACGATGCCGCCAAACTTCGCGAAGATTTGGAACTTATCGAAGGCGTTTATCCCGAATTCGACGTCGACAGCTATCTTCGTGCCGAAGTCGCTCCCGTGTTCTTCGGTTCGGCACTCAACACATTCGGAGTCAAAGAGTTGCTTGACTGCTTTGTCAAAATCGCACCATCGCCGAAGCCCGTGCAAGCCATTGAACGCGTCGTTGAGCCTACAGAACCCTCGTTCTCCGGCTTCGTCTTTAAAATCCACGCAAACATGGACCCGAACCATCGCAGTTGCATCGCTTTCGTGAAAGTTTGCTCCGGCGTGTTCGAGCGCAACGTCAACTACAAGCATATCCGCAGCGGCAAACTTATGCGCTTTGCCGCACCTACCGCTTTTATGGCGCAAAAAAAATCGGTGGTCGACGAAGCATATCCCGGCGACATTATCGGTATTCCCGACACGGGCAACTTCAAAATCGGCGATACACTGACCTCCGGCGAAGAACTCCACTACAAAGGTCTTCCCAGCTTCTCGCCCGAAATGTTCAAATACATCGAGAACACCGACCCCATGAAGACCAAGCAACTCAATAAAGGTATCGAGCAACTCATGGACGAAGGCGTGGCGCAACTGTTTACAAATCAGTTTAACGGTCGCAAGATTATCGGTACGGTCGGTCAACTGCAATTCGAAGTCATACAATATCGCCTTCTCCACGAATACGGAGCACAATGCCGTTGGGAGCCGATAAGCTTGTATAAAGCATGTTGGATTGACAGTGACGATGCTGATGCACTTGAAGCATTCAAAAAGCGCAAGCATCAATTTATGGCAATCGACAAAGAAGGTCGCGACGTGTTCCTTGCCGACTCCGGTTACGTCCTCCAAATGGCGCAGTCTGATTTCCCCAAGATTAGATTCCATTTCTCCAGTGAATTTTAATGAGAGCAAATAAAGTTATAGTGGAGAAATGAAAAAGTATTTGAGATTCTTGCTATTGGGAATAGGTGTTGTCATTTTGACATGCCTGACCTCTCTTTTTGTCTGCAACCGGATGATAGTGAATAATGCCAAGGGGAAAACATTTTACGAAATAGACAGCATCACTCCATCAAACTACGGTTTACTATTAGGCACTACTCCGCAAACCAGGATAGGAAGACGAACAAATTACTTCTTTAAGTATCGCATCTATGCGACAGAACAACTCTATAAAGCAGGGAAAATAAAACGCATTCTCATTAGTGGTGATGAGAACAGCCTTGACGGAGTAAATGAGGTCGAATGTATGAAAGATTCTCTCATTGCTCATGGAGTTGATGCCAATGACATCATCTTAGACGGAAAAGGGTTTAGAACACTTGATGCAGTGGACAGGGCTGTTGAGGTATATAATATTCACAGCTTCGTAGTTATATCACAAAGATTCCATAACGAAAGAGCAATTTATCTTACAGAACATCTTGGTCTTGAAGTACATGACATTCAGGGCTACAATGCCGCTGACCCCACATCAAAAATGGCTCTTATGACATATGTCCGCGAATATTTTGCAAGGGTTAAGGTTTTTGTTGACATACTTACAGACAAGGAACCTTCATCTTACGAAAAATGAAACAGATACCAAGGTAATCTTTAAACTGCTTCAGTTACTTGCCCTATAATTCTCATATAGGTTTGCCTCTTTGGGCAATGCCCCTGAAGGTCTTGTGCTGGAGAATTCGCCGGTTCTTGCACACTCGCAACGGGGTGCTGTCGATGAAAATTACGTTTCTTCGGGCTATCGCAAGCCGATATGGCATTTTGATCAACGGTTTTATCAAAAACTTTGCTGAAGTCGTCACAAATTGAGAAAATTTATATAATTTTGTCTTCAGGGAAAATAGCGGTTGTTTTTTTGCACTATAAAGTTACTAAAAAATCCGCTATTTCACTAATTATCAATTAATTATATTATTTTGTTGAACTCGCTTTAAAATAATTATTTAATTAAAAAAATTGTTTGAATTATGAAGCATACATTATTGGTTTTGTCTGTTATGTTGTTTAGCTATTTATTCGGTTTTGCTAATGATTGGGCTAACAAGAGTCGTTATGCTGAGTCGAATGCGGAGGTCGTAAAACTTGACAAAAGTCGGCGTGATGTGGTGCTGATGGGTAATTCGATTACCGACGGCTGGCCTGTGGCTGACTCGACATTTTTTGTTGACCACGGTTTCGTCGGGCGCGGCATTAGCGGGCAGGTGAGTGCTCAGATGCGCGAACGCTTTGCCGACGACGTCATCGCTTTGAAGCCGACAAAGGTGGTCATCCTTTGCGGAACTAACGACATTGCCGAAAATGACGGCCCCTATGACGAAGACGCGACGTTTGCTAACATTGTTGCTATGGTGGAAATGGCAATCGACAACGACATTGTGCCTTACGTTTGCTCTGTGTTGCCGGCTCGTCGATATCCTTGGAATATGAACATTACCGACGGACCGCAAAAAATCGACCGACTCAACTCGCGTCTACGCCAATATGCGACGGAAAAGGGAATCGGCTATGTCGACTATTTTACGCCGATGGTTGCCGACGACGGCGAATCGCTTCGCGAGGACTATACTTTCGACGGCGTACATCCTACGCTTGAGGGCTATAAGGTAATGGAGGAAATTCTCCTCGAAGCCCTCGGAGAGTAACCAAAAACAAAGTCGGAAAGTCAATCGCTTCCGACTTTTTCATTTCATCCCGGGACATCTGTGTCTGTTTCACTTGTATTCAAGAATTAGAGAAATTCCGAACAGTTCGGGGTTGGTAGTCGCACCCGTGTGGGGTGCGACATCGTAGTGGGCTTCACTGATACGCTTTGCGATGTTTCAATCCACGCACCCGCGTGGGGTGCGACAACACTCGTGTAATTCAGTTTCGGCGCTTTGTAGGTTTCAATCCACGCACCCGCGTGGGGTGCGACCACGTTCTGAGTTATCATTAATACAGTCATTCCTGTTTCAATCCACGCACCCGCGTGGGGTGCGACTTTGGTCGGCAGATTGCCGAACTCCGGCAGAAAGGTTTCACTCCACGCACCCGCGTGGGGTGCGACAAGGTTGGTAAGTTCTTTTCTCAAGAACTCGATGTTTCAATCCACGCACCCGCGTGGGGTGCGACAGGTGGACTACGCATTCGCAGTTTGGCAAGCAGATGTTTCAATCCACGCACCCGCGTGGGGTGCGACTGGCGAGGGCAGTGGCTTGCGCCGTTTAAGTGATGTTTCAATCCACGCACCCGCGTGGGGTGCGACACCCAAGCGCAGATATGTCGCAAAAGTACAAGGAGTTTCAATCCACGCACCCGCGTGGGGTGCGACGGCATTTGCTCCCATCAAACCTCCGGCTATAGCCGTTTCAATCCACGCACCCGCGTGGGGTGCGACTTTAGATGGACTTGAAATAGTGAGTACCGATTATGTTTCAATCCACGCACCCGCGTGGGGTGCGACATTCATACGACTC
>JAQXVL010000213.1 GCA_029224905.1 Bacteroidales bacterium | reverse complement strand
ACATTCTCCTTTTCCTCTAATACACATACCAAAAGGACGTTTCTTCATTAGTATATAAAACTTTGGTTTTGGTAACTTATTACCAAAATATAACTTATTATATTCAATGAAACTTTGCTCTATTAAATCTTTTGTTACCTTCATATATATTTTTGCTTAAAATTTATGCAAAGATATTAAACATTCATCACAAATATAATACGATATATGAGCAAGAATATTGCACGTCTAATGCAAATAATATTAATTATACAGAAATCACTAACCACTAACCACCGCCTTTGGCGGTTTTAGTCGTTTTCGCTTTGTTTTCGCTCGCCTTGCACGACTTTCGCTACGCGCAAGATAGGCTGCGGTTCGGAAAAACAAATCTTGAAAACTTCGTTTTCGCTTTGTTTTTCGCTCACCTTGCACTATCTTTGCAATATGGAATTGGCAACTATTACCGACATAGTGGGTTCTATTGTCCGAGAGTGTTGCGCTACGGAGGTTAATCTGCTGAGCGCGAGTGCTCGACTCTTGTTGAGCGTTGCTCTGGGCTGTGTGGTCGGCTACGAGCGCAAGAGTCGCGGACAGATTGCCGGAGTGGGAACATTCGCTCTGATTTCGGCAGGCGCTGCGTTGGCAATGTTGCTGAGCATCTACATTCCCCAAGAATATATCGGCTTGAAAAACGGTGACCCGGGGCGCATTGCCGCTCAGGTGATTACCGGTATCGGTTTCCTCGGCGCCGGGGCTATCATCCGCATGAAAGGTACCATCAAGGGCTTGACGACTGCTGCCGGAATTTGGCTGATGGCGATGATTGGCATGGCTGTCGGCGCCGGTCTATATCTTGTGGGTATCGTTGCTACTTTGCTTATGATTGGCGTGCTTACCGGCGTGAGCGACTACGAGCAGCGCGTCAACATCGGCTGGAAAACGAAAACGCTGCGCATCGAGGTTCGAAGTATCGATTTCTCGCTCGCCGATATCGTTGATGAGGTGAAAAATCACAATGTCAGGGTGGTCGACACGTTTATGAAGCAAGACTTCGAGCGTCAAACAACGGTAATCAATATGGTTACGTTGGTCAAGTCGAATCTCGATATGCCGGGGCTGTTTGCCGCTTTGCAAAAGTTTAAGAATATCAAATCAGTATCGTTCGACAGCGACTTTAACTTATGATAGGATTCGATAAATACTTCAACCTGACGGATTTCACTTCGATGGTGAAAAGTACCGCCGTGGAAGAAGTATCGACCGCCTCCATGGTACGCCAAACCGTCACCGAGCAGCCCGAGCCGATTCATACTGCCGACGATGAGTCGGAGACGAGTCTGATATCCGACTTGGCATTGATTCTCATCGTGGCTGCCATCGCAACCGTGATTTTCAAGCGACTCCGTCAACCTGTTGTGCTCGGCTACATCGTTGCCGGATTTTTGGTCAGCCCGCATTGCGGTTTCTTCCCGACCGTGGTCGGCGAGGCTAATATCAACTTCTGGGCGGAACTCGGTATCATCTTCTTGCTCTTCTCGCTCGGATTGGAGTTCAGTTTCAAGAAATTGGTCAACGTAGGCGGCTCGGCGGCAATAACGGCGCTCGTCATCATTTCCGGAATGATGACCACCGGATTTTTCGCCGGGAAACTTATGGGCTTTTCGTTCATCAGCAGCCTGTTCCTCGGCGGAATGTTGTCGATGTCGTCGACCACGATAATTCTCAAAGCACTTACCGACCTGAACCTTATGCACCGACGGTTTACCACGCAGGTGCTGGCTGTGCTGATTGTCGAAGACCTCTTTGCCGTGGTGATGATGGTGTTGCTGTCGTCGATTGCCATCAACAACACCGTGTCGGGCAACGAACTTGTGTTCAGCATTGCCAAACTGGTGTTTTTCCTCGTGCTGTGGTTCTTGATAGGCGTTTACGTTATACCGTCATTTCTCAATCGCCAACGTCGTGTGCTCACCGACGAACTCTTGCTCGTCTTTTCCGTCGGGCTGTGCTTCTTGATGGTGATATGCTCAACGTATTTCGGCTTTTCGTCGGCATTAGGCGCTTTCGTTATGGGTTCCATCCTCGCCGGGACAAGCCATGCCGAGCGCATCGAGCGCGTCATCTCGCCCGTAAAAGACTTGTTTGGCGCCGTGTTTTTCATCTCGGTGGGCATGATGGTCGACCCGCAAATCATTTCGCAATATCTTTCGCCGATACTGACGCTGTCGCTGATAGTAATCGTCGGCATGATAGTGTTCGGCACCATTGGAATGCTCGCCACCGGACAGCCCGTGCGCATTGCCATCGAGTCGGGATTCTCGCTGACGCAAATCGGCGAATTCTCGTTCATCATCGCCACGTTGGGTATGTCGCTCGGCGTGATTGACGCCAATTTGTATCCGATTGTGGTCGCCGTTTCGGTCATTACGACATTTTTTACGCCATATTTCATCAAACTTTCCGACCCGTTCAGCCGTTGGGTAGAGCGGAAGATGCCGCCGCGGCTCAATTCGTTCCTCCAAGGCTATAGCAAGGCGTCGACGCGCAACGAGTCGGAGCTGACAACCCTTTGGAAGCGAATCGCCGTGCGCAACGTGTGGCGAATCACCCTCTATTCGGTCGTGCTGGTGGCTATCCTTTATCTGTCGCAGGCGCTGCTTTTCCCGATGCTTCGCAATGCTATGAGCGACGTATGGGCAAATCTGCTGGGAACGGCAATCACGATAGTTGCCATGGCGCCGTCGCTCTTGGCGCTGTGCTATCCTTCCGTAAAGCGCTGGGAGCACGAGAAGTTGCAAGCCAGCGTGCACTCCAACGTGCCCTTCATTGCGATGCGACTGCTGCGCGTGCTCATCGCATTCGGATTCCTTGTCGGATTTGTTCTCGAAGTGTATTCGCACGTCGTTGCCGTAGCGTTCGCACTGGCAATATTTCTCCTCATTGCCATCTATTTCTCCAAATCGGTGCGCAAGCGTCTGCGCCGAATCGAAACAACGTTTATCAACAACCTCAACGAGCGCGAACTGCGTCGTAGCGGTAAAAACAATAACCTCGTAAGCGATATGCACCTTGCCTACGTCAACGTAGGCTACAATTGCCCGTTCGTCGGGCAGCGTCTTGCCGATTCCAACCTCGGCAGTCGCTTCGGCATCAACGTGGCAAGCATTCAGCGCGGCACGTCGACAATTGCCGTACCCAAAGGGGATACACGCATTTTCCCGGGCGATACGCTTGGCGTTATCGGTACCGACGAGCAGATTCAGCAACTGTTGACCATCGTCGAAAGCAACCCTCAAACGTTTGACGATGAGATTGAAATGGAGTTTACAAGCATCGTTCTGCCCGCCGATTCTCCGCTTCTGGGCAAACGCATCCGCGAAACCAACATCCGCGAGCACTATAGCGCAGTGATTGTTTCGGTGGAGCGTAGCGACGGCACGTTTGTCGCTCCCGCAGCCGACACCGTACTGCTCCCCGGCGACAACCTGTGGCTCGTTGGCGATAAAGCAAAGATTAAACAACTTGTCTAACATATATTTTCAATTATGCACGAGAAAATTATAATCTTAGACTTCGGCTCGCAGACGACGCAACTGATAGCGCGTCGCGTCAGAGAACTGAACGTCTATTGTGAAATTTTGCCGTACAACAAAATGCCGTTGGACGATGCCGATGTTATCGGCGTAATCCTTTCGGGAAGCCCGTTCTCGGTCTACGACGAAAAGGCGTTTCGCATCGACTTGTCTACCATTCGCGGACGCTATCCGCTGCTGGGAATTTGCTATGGCGCTCAGTATATCGCCTATGCCAACGGCGGTAGCGTGGAGCCTGCCGGTACTCGCGAATACGGGCGAGCGCATCTGACGAAATTCGACAGCCAAAACCCGTTGCTGCATGGCATTTCGGAGGGCAGCCAGGTTTGGATGAGTCACGGCGACACCATCACAGCCATCCCCGACAGTTTCCGAACGATTGGTTCAACCGAAAAGGTTGCAATCGCTGCCTATCAAATCGCCGACGAAAAGGTCTGGGGCGTGCAATTCCATCCGGAAGTGTTCCACACGGTCGAAGGTACTCGCTTGCTGCAAAACTTCGTGGCTGGCATCTGCGGCGCTCACCAAGACTGGAGCACGGCATCGTTTATCGACACAACGGTTGCCAACCTCAAGGCAACGCTTGGCAACGATAAGGTTGTGCTTGGACTGAGTGGCGGCGTCGACTCGTCGGTGGCTGCCGTTCTACTCAACAAGGCTATCGGGCGCAACTTGACTTGCATCTTTGTCGACCATGGGTTGCTCCGAAAAAACGAGTTCCAAAACGTGATGCGCGACTACGAAGGCCTCGGACTCAACGTCGTTGGCGTCGACGCTTCGGCAAAATTCTTCGCCGAATTGGAGGGCGTTACCGAGCCGGAACGCAAGCGTAAAATCATCGGCAAAGGATTTATCGACGTGTTCGACGAGGAGGCGCACAAGATTTCCGACGTCCGTTGGCTTGCTCAGGGTACCATATATCCCGACTGCATCGAGTCGCTTTCTATAACCGGGACGGTCATCAAGAGTCACCACAACGTAGGCGGCTTGCCCGAAAAGATGAATCTAAAGCTTTGCGAGCCGTTGCGATTGCTCTTCAAAGACGAAGTGCGTCGAGTAGGGCGCGAACTCGGTATGCCCGAACATCTCATCAATCGCCATCCTTTCCCCGGTCCGGGCTTGGCTGTGCGTATCCTTGGCGACATTACTCGTGAGAAAGTCGAAATACTCCAAAATGCCGACGATATCTTTATTCAAGGACTTCGCGATTGGGGCTTATACGACAAAGTTTGGCAAGCCGGCGTGGTTCTGCTTCCCGTGCAGAGTGTCGGTGTGATGGGCGACGAGCGCACTTACGAGCGTGCCGTGGCATTGCGTGCCGTGACCAGTACCGATGCGATGACAGCCGATTGGGCGCATCTCCCTTACGAATTCCTTGCCAAGGTAAGTAACGATATTATTAATAAGGTAAAAGGTGTCAACCGCGTTTGCTACGACATCTCCTCAAAGCCACCGGCAACAATCGAGTGGGAATAGGCGATGCGGTTAGGCGGCATCTGACGATGCGGTTATTCGGCTGCTTGCGCAGCGATTATTCGGCGCTGTCGCGCGGTTAGGCGGCATCAGTGATGCGGTTATTCGGCGCTGTCGCGCGTATAATGTGTTGATAATTAGGTGATTGTAGGGTCGCGCCTCGGTGCGACCTATCATGGGTGCGGAACAAATCTGTCGCCTGGCAGGTCGCAGCAAGCCGCGACCCTACATTTGCCTAATAATCAGCATATTAACCTTATTGTGCGACTGGGCATGCGTTGGGTAATGCCGGCGCTGATATAAAACAAAACAAAGCCGCGCGGGGCGGCTTTGTTTGTGCAATTAGTTGATGTTTGGCAATCTATGCTGAAAGCATTAGCTACTTATTCTTCTTGTTTCTTAGTGCAACCTGTAACAGTTACGAGGTCCCAAGCGGCGGTGCGGTCTGCATCGTTCCAAACGGCATTAACATTGTCTGCTTGTACTTGGGAGATGTCGTTGCCTTCACCCCAAACGATATTTGCACCGGCTGTGCTTGTTACCAATACAGCTGCTTTCTTTTGCGATTTGAAAGTAGTGCCTGAAACTGCAAGTTTCGTAAGTTGCGGGTTTGTTATGTATTCATCTGCAATCTTGATAGCACGGTTCTTTGCTCCGCTCGGGTTGATAGAGTTAATCACACAATCTTTAAGAGTTACATCTACACCAGCTTCAAGCCAAAGAGCATACATATCACCTGTTGCTGAAGTTTGGTTGATAGTAACGTTGGTAAGTTCGTGTTTTTGGTTTTTACCCAATACTAATTGGCGAGTGAAAGTAACGTTCTCCATTACAGTCGGGCATTCGAAGATGATTCCATAGTCGTCCCAAGTGCTGCCGTTAACAGCGTAATTGCTCGAAACAGTGAGGTTCTTGAGGATGATAGTAGCATTGTTCTTGGTAACGATGTGGTTGCGATAATTAGAAACAATGTTCAATTCAGCACCTGCTTCGCCACCATCGATAGTGATAGTCTTAGTAGAAGCGCCACCGAATTGAGCATAGTAGCTACTTTTGTCAAACGAAGCGCTGCCGTTGATGTTGATAATGATGTTTTCAGCATCAGTTGCAAGTGCATCTTCCATTTGCTCTTGGTTTGAAACTGTAGTTTCGAAAACAGGCACGTTGTTAGCGGGCTCGTTGAAGCCGGGGATGATTTCGATGTTGAAGTTAGCCTCTTCGGTAAGGATGTTACCGTAGATGTTTGTGCGATAGTTGCGTTGTACGGGCACGTTTGCATACGAGCGAGTGATTGTTTCCGCTTTTGTGCTTTTTGCAGTGAACTCAACGTCAACGAGTTGCTTGGTATCGTTCACGAGGAGGTAGTTCATAGCAAGGTAGTCTGCGTCGACGCCTGTAACATGGAATGTCTCACTGTCGTCAGGCACTGGTGCGTCGGCGAAAGTGATAGTTTCGTCTCCGGTAGCCACGCCTGTGCGGATGTTGATGGCGTTAGCAACGTGGTTAACCTTAACAGCTGACGAAGCGGTTGTGAAAGCGGCATCTGTTGCTTCTGCGTAGTCGGTCGCACCGATGTTGAGTTGCGCAAACGGACGTTTGAGTTTGATAGTTTTGTTGATTGTACCTGTAACGTGGAGCGCGTCTTCGTGAGCGAAGAATGCATCGCGCTTTTCGTCTTGTCCGACTGCCGCTGTGTAGTTGACTGTAACTGTTTTGTTATCAGCGTCAAAAGTGTAGGGAGCGTCTGCTGCGTCAGCCCAGAATACGAGGTCGTACTTCTTGCCGTTAGCAAGACGAAGGTTTACCGTAGTGGTAAGACCCGCCGAGAAAGCTACTTCGTCTTCTTTTACGATAAGCGGATGCTGTTGACCTTCTTCGTAAACTGCGTAAGTAAGGGTTTTAGCGGTCGTTCCATCGCCGAAAG
>JAQXVL010000212.1 GCA_029224905.1 Bacteroidales bacterium | reverse complement strand
CCGACAGGGAAGCGTGGCTTATTGTGGGCTGGCTGTGCAGGCAGGCAGCCGCGACGACGGCGCTCGACTCGGGCTGGCGCACTTCGTCGAGCACACCATCTTCAAAGGCACACGCCGCCGCAAAGCCTGGCACATCCTTAACCGAATGGAGCGCGTGGGCGGCGAACTTAACGCCTACACAACCAAAGAAGAAACGCTCGTCTACAGCGTCTTTCCATCGGGCAACATGGCGCGCGCCGTCGACCTTATCGCCGACTTGGTAAGCAATTCCACCTTTCCCGAGCACGAAATCGATAAAGAGCGAGAGGTGGTCATCGAAGAAATCGACTCCTATCGCGATTCGCCCGCCGACGCCATCTACGACGACTTCGAAGACCTAATCTTCGCCGGTACGCCCCTTGGACACAACATCTTAGGTAACGAAGAAACCCTGCAAAGCCTAACGGGAGTCGACTGCCTCGATTACGTCGGAAGCCTCTACGTGCCCGACAATATGGTGCTCTTCGCCGTCGACAGCATCCCCGCAGAGCGATTTTTCGCCCTCGCCGAGCGCTATTTCGGAGCAATGCACCATCCGCTCAGCCGCCGCTCGTGTCAACCCGTCGCAGCCGCTCAGCCGTTTGACCACATCCGCGACATCGACGCGCATCAGTCGCACACCATCGTCGGCACCACAACTTTCGGCATGCACGACAGCCGTAAATACGCGCTGCTGCTCGCCAACAACATCCTTGGCGGACCAGGCATGAACTCCACGCTCAACGTAGCCATTCGCGAGCGCCGCGGATATGCCTACACCGTCGAGTCGACCGTCACGCTGCTCTCCGACGTCGGTCTCTTCACCATCTACTTCGGCAGCGACCATCGCCACACCGCCAAGTGCCGCCGTCTCATCGACGACGAACTCCGTCGAATCGCCGACGGCGGAATCACCGAACGCGCACTAAATGCCGCAAAAAAGCAGTACGTCGGGCAACTCATCGTCAGCAGCGAAAGTCCCGAAAGCCGCGCCCTCTCGCTCGGCAAGGAAGTGCTCAACTATGGCGCGACACTCAACGTCGAAGCTGTTGCCGACCGCATACGCGCCGTAACAACCGACGAAATCCGCGCCGTCGGGCAAATGCTAAGTCAGAACCTGTCAACACTAACATTCCGATGACAATAACCTTCCGCAAAGCCCGCCAAGCCGACATCCCGCGCATTACGGCAATCTACGCCGACGCACGCCGCTTTATGGCAGCCTCAGGCAACCCCAATCAATGGATAGACGGCTACCCGTCGGAGGTAGACGTTCGCGCCGACATCAGCGCCAACGTACTTTGGACCGCTTGCCGAGGTGACGAAATCCTCGCTGCATTCGCCCTCATCGAAGGACCCGACCCAACCTACGCACACATCCAAGGCGCATGGCTCAACGACCGTCCCTACGCCGTCGTACATCGGCTCGCCTCGTCGGGCAAAGTCGGCGGAATCGGCGAAACTTGCCTCCGCTGGTGCCTCGACCGCCACAACACCCTGCGCGTCGACACACACGCCGACAACAGTGTAATGCAGCGAACACTCATCCGCATGGGATTCGTCTACACCGGAATAATCCTTTGCCACAACGGCACACCGCGACTCGCATACCAACTCGACCGCCGTTGAACAATTAACCCACATAAATGTTATAATTGAAAATCAAATTACAACAATGAAACGAATACTACTACTCGCCGCAGCAGCGCTTATAGCACTCAGCAGCTACGCACAATTCAACAACCCCGACAACCGCGCCTATTTCGGACTCCGTCTGAGCGCAAACATCAACAGCCCGTCGGACGTTTCCGTCGGCAAAATCTCCTTCGACGGCTTCAAAACAGGACCCGGATTCTCCTTCGGCGGCGTCTACAACATCCCCGTCTGGCAAAACCTCTACGTAGAGCCCGGATTAATGCTCTGGCGCGACACTTATAAAGAAAACGTGTTCGACGATGACGAACGTGATGCAAAATATAAATTTAAAAAATTCGGCATCTCCATACCCGTAATGGTCGGCTATCGTTTCGACGTGTTCAGCCGCGGCGGCTGGAGTTTCTTCACCGGACCCGAACTACGCATCGGACTTGCCGGAAAAGAGACCGACGGTGATGGCCATAGCGAAGACCTTTACGGCGACGAAGGCGTGGCAAACCAAGCCGACTGCGCATGGAATTTCGGCACAGGCATCAACGTCGACAAATTCTACGTCGGTTTTACAGCATCGATAGGCATGGCAGACATGTTCAAAGAGCAGCCAAAATACCGCGAAAACCGATTCTGCTTCTCCGTAGGCTATAACTTTTAGGCGAAAGTGGTGCAAACCGTTGGCGAATTTAGGAAAATGCCGTAAATTTGCATCCACATACCGCGGTCCTGTAGTTCAACGGATAGAATAGAAGTTTCCTAAACTTTTGATAGGGGTTCGATTCCCCTCGGGACTACAAACAAAGAGGGTGTATCAAAATTCAGTTTATAGATACACCCTCTTTTTATTTTCTCTACCGCCAAATTCCCGTCAAATTTCACCCGAAACGCAAAATGAAGAAAGCATTAGAGAGTAAATTTACAGTAAGTCCGGCCCGGCACTACAAAAAAAGCCCCGACTCATGAAAATCAAAATTTGTAGAAATTTGTAGGACACAGCCGACGGCGGTATAACGACCAACTAACTGACCCACAACGAAAAATCATCCCAACAGCGGGACTCGTATCAAACTGTGCACAACAAAATAGCAAAATCGCTCTCCCATAATTGACGAAGTCTGATTAAAAGAGTTTTAAGAACAATCGGGCGTGGGTATGTGTTACTTTTATAGAACCGAAATTTTTGGTATCTATATAGCCAAAATTTATGGTATATAAATAGCCAAACTTATGGTATTGAACCGAAATTTGTGAAGATAACGGATTTGAACAATCTATATGGAGATTACTGATGGTAACATTATGCTTGTGACGGCGGCGCTGCTTGCCGTAAGTGTTTTCGTGGGCAAAGCGGGCAGTAAGTTCGGTATGCCGGCGCTGTTGCTGTTTCTCTGCGTGGGTATGGTGGCGGGCGTCGACGGTTTCGGCATTCAGTTCGACAGCGCGGAAGCGGTGCAACTTATCGGTATGATTTCGCTCAGCATCATTCTGTTTTCGGGCGGCGTCGACACTAAAATCAGCGAAATACGCCCCATCTGGCGCGAGGGTATTCTGCTCGCCACGCTCGGCGTGATGCTTACCACTCTCATCACCGGCAGTTTTATTTACTACTTGCTCCAGGCTATTTCGCCCGACTATAACTTGAGTTATTTGCAGTCGCTGCTGCTCGCCGCCATTATGTCGTCGACCGACTCGGCATCGGTGTTCTCTATCCTAAACAGCTCACGCACAGGACTCAAGCACAATCTCAAGCCTATGCTCGAGTTCGAGAGCGGCAGCAACGACCCGATGGCTTATCTTCTCGTGGTTATCCTTATGGGACTCGTCTCGAGCGGCGAACAACTCACGTCGGGCATGCTTCTTGCGTCGCTCGGGCAGCTCGCTTTGCAACTCACGCTTGGCGCTGTCGGCGGACTCGCTGTCGGGTGGCTGTCGACTCGCATCATCAACCGACTCAATTCCGACAATGAGTTTTTCTACCCGGTAATGATGATTGCTTGCGCCTTTTTCGCGTTCTCGCTCACGGAACTCGTCGGCGGCAATGCTTACCTCGCCGTCTACGTGGCAGGGCTCGTTGTGGGCAACACTCGCATCGCAATGAAGCATACCATAACAACCGTTTTCGGCGGTTTCACCTGGCTCGCGCAGATTCTTATGTTCCTCTCGCTGGGTCTTCTCGTTAATCCGCACGAAGTAATCGACTCGCAAATCGTTGTTCCCGGGCTACTGCTCGGCGTGTTTATGATATTGGCAGCGCGGCCGCTCGCCGTGTTTATATGCTTGCTGCCGTTCCGCAAAATCGGCATTAAGGCAAAGGCGTTCATCTCGTGGGTCGGACTGCGCGGCGCCGTGCCCATCATCTTCGCCGCATTCGTGCTTACAAATCTCCCCGGCGCAGAGTCGCGATTTATGTTCAACATGGTCTTTTTCATCACCATCATATCGCTTCTCGTGCAAGGGACTACCATCACGCGCATGGCGCAATGGCTCCGGCTCGACGATAAAATCTCTCAAGACGAAATTAAAATTCTTTTCCCCGACGAAATAACCGCCGCTACTCGTGAGATAGAAGTCTCCGGCGCGCTGCTCGAAAACGGCAGCCTGCTGAAAGACATCGTTCTGCCGCGCAACACGCTCGTCATAATGGTCAAGCGCGGCAATCGCTATCTCGTGCCCACCGGCTCGACGGAACTCCACCTCGGCGACCGTCTCTTCCTCGTCGCCGAATCGAAAGACGGCATCGACGGGTTGTAATTAATCAAACCTAAAAATTTAAGGAATGCGCTCTTAGTTTTTTCGCAAATTTCCTTAAATTTGCAGAAACTATTCAATGCCCAAATACCATTGACTGTATGAATAAGATTAGTTCTATTAGACGTATTGTGTTTATTACCTGTATGTTGCTTGTTGCTTCGGTCGCTTATGCAAATAATTCCGACCTGCTTCGGAAGCTTGACGGGATTATAGAAAAGAGCGATTCCATCGTCGCGGAGAAAAACAAGCGAATCGATATTTTAAAGCAATTAGCCGCGAAGGAGACCAACACTGAACGTCTTTTGGAGCGCTATCATGAACTTAGCGAAGAATACTTTGTGCTCAAATTCGACTCGGCAAAGGTATATGTCGAAAAGGGCTTGTCTTTGGCTAAGAAGACCGACAACAAACGATATGAAGCGACGAATACGATAATGAAGACAAAGTTGCTTGCCATCGGCGGACTCTACAGCGAGGCTATCTACACGCTCAGCGCCATCGACCCCGACAGCCTTAACCGCGACATGCTCTTCGACTACAACATCGCTAACTTTAACATCTATAGCTATTGGGCGGATTATTGCAACGACGACACGTATTTTCCCATGTACCGTGAGCGGGCTATTTCTTATCTGAAGAAAGCGGTGGAAATTATCGACAAAAACAATGAGGCATACGACTATTATATGGGCGAATACTATGTCTATGCGGATAAAGACGACGACAAAGCGCTGCAGCACTATTTCAAGGCTCTGGAGAAGAACGACATGACTTCGCGCGTCTATGCCATGGCATCGTTTGCAATAGCCAACAACTACAGCGCTCACAACGATATGGAGAAATATGAGGAATATCTCATCAAGGCGAGCATCTGCGACATCCTTTGCTGCACGAAGGAGAATCTCGCACTCCAGTATCTTGCAATGTATCTGTTTAAGCAAGACGACGAGAATATCGAGCGGGCTCGGATTTATATCAACTTTGCTATGGACGACGCCAAGACGTATAACAACCGTCTGCGTATTCTTGAAATCTCGCAGCGTCTGCCGGTCATTGTCTCTTCATACCACAAAAAGGTAACGAGTCAAAACTCATTCTTACGCTTTGCTGTATGGGGCAACTCTATACTTATTGTGGCTATGATTGTGCTTCTGTTCTTCTTCTTCAGGCAAAACAAACTGTTGACGAAAAGACGGCACGAACTGCACATCAGCAACAACTTGCTGACAGAAACCAACGAGCGTCTGAACCGTGCCAACGAGCAGCTGCTCGACACCAACCGTAAGCGCGAGGGGCTTGCCAAACTCTATATCGACCTTTGTGCCAAATACATCGACCGGATTGCGAAACTGAAGATTATGGTGCAAAGAAAAATTAAGGCTAACCAAATTAACGACCTTCTGAGTCATATCTCTTCGTCGAAAGTCAACCAAGAGGATGCCGAAACATTTATGAAACGATTCGACGAGGCGTTCCTCAATCTGTATCCCTCGTTTGTGACGGAATTTAATGCGCTGCTGAAAGAGGATATGCAGATAGTCATCAAACAGCCGAAAACACTGACTACGGAATTGCGAATCTTTGCTCTTATCCGTTTGGGAGTGAAAGAGAGTTCGGAAATAGCAGCCTTGCTCTATTACACACCGCGGACCATCTACAACTATCGTTCGGCATTCAAGAATAAAGCCATCGACCGCGAGTCGTTTGAGCAACAAGTGTGTATGCTCTGCACGGTAATCAACGACAAATAAGAGTCCGGTCGCGTCGCTACTTCGACGAAACCGGACTCTCCAAAAATTACCTAATCTACGGGCTCTTACTTGACGATGATTTTACGTGTCTTTGAGCCGCATTTTTCGATATACAAACCGGGGCAAAGAGTGCTGCCCGACACACGGTTGCCTTTCAAGTCGTAGACAACAGCCTCAGCGTTCGATTCCGTTTCGAGAGTGGAAACGCTACTGGAGTCGACTTTAATAATTGAAATGGACATATTGACAACATCAACCGTTACTTTATATTTGTCGGCTGTAGTGATATTCCACTTGTTATCGTCGCCGCCGAACACCATCTTAGCATCGTTAGCAGCGTCACGTTGATAGAAAGTTTGTCCGAAACCTGTTTGGTTGTTGACCGCGATTTTCATTTCACCTTCGACGAGGTTGACAGTAGCTGTGAACACTGTAGGATTGTCGGGAGTGGGAGAAAGCATAGTGCCGTCGCCGAGGCTCCAACCGCCGGGAGTGGCTGAGCCGATAAGCCAAAGAGCGGTGTGGTTCAACGCATTATCCTGATAAGCGGCTTTATTAACGACAATTGTCTTGGCTGCGAGGTCGCAAACGATATCGTAGTTGGCTTGTTCGCTTACTTGGAACTTGTTGTCGTTGGAGTTTTCTTCGCTTGAAACGAGAGGAGTTGCTGTGCCTTCAGTGAGAGTAACACCGGTGTCGCCTGCACGATATTCAAGGTTACCCCAATCAGTAGCTGTGAGAAACTTAAAATCGCTGTTCGCTTTGAGATTGACAGTTGCTTTGAACACATCGGGAGCATCTGCTGTGTTGAGCATCACTACGCTGTTGTCGATTGACCAGCCACCCCAAACGCCATCGCCTACGATAAGCAGACGGTCGGCTGCGTTGGCTGTTAATGCACTTGCTGCTAAAAGGATGCAGCCTAAAAATCTCTGTGTAAATGTTTTGACTTTCATATTATTATGATTTTTGGAGTTATTATTTTATCGCTACTTTTCGGCATAATGTCCGGTTGGAGTTCATCACGCTTACGATATATATACCGTCGACAAGAGGACGCGATGTGAAGGGATGCGCAGCCGAGGCTCTGCCTTTGCAAACTGTCTGTCCGCTGATGGCGGTCACCACGACGTCGGCAGGCGTTTCTGCTGCGGTCACTACTACCGACGAGGATGAAACGCCGACCCCGATTTTGTCTTCGCCAACGACGCTGACACTCCCTTTTGCATCAGTCTCTTCTGCAAGGACGCTTTCTGTGCTAAGCAATTCGCCACGAATGGTCTCCTTGACTGTATTGAGGGTGATGCGGTAGTAGCCGGGTTGTGAAATTGTCCACTTCACGTCGGGACCGCCCGTTGAACGGTAGCTGCTCTCGCCGATTATTGTATGGTCGGCTTCGTAAGGATGGAAGTTGATACTAAACCAGTCCTGAGCGGTGAGTATCTTAAATTTATTGGGCTCTTCGCGGCTTTCGCCCCAGTCGGGCTTGAGTGTTCCTTCCCAAACCACCTCCTCGGGAGACGATGCTGAAGCGGAGAAACGTATGGATTGCGGGTCGGTCCAGTAGTTCCAGCCTAATGGGCAGCAACCGCCAACTATGTACAACTCACGATACCGTTGGTTAAAACGTGCAAATACATTATTGTTTTCTACCAAGGCGTAGATGGTGTATGTGCCGGGAAGGCTCACGCTCCAACCCTGGCGGGAAGAGGTTGTTGCCGACGTTATAAGCGAAGATGTGTAACCGTCACCGAATGTTATGTCGACACCATCGAACAGCGGGAGGTAACAGGTTGTGGCTGACCCGATTTCCGGGGTGTCGATAAGGATGACGTTGCCCGGAGATAGTGTTAGGGAGGCTTTGAACTCTGAACCGCCCAAAAGTGGCAATTCCACTATTTTGCCACCGAGAGCCGAGCCTGTGGCATAGAGAGTTGCAGGAAGGCTGACGGCGTCTTCTTTTTCGTTTACCGACATCATCATAGTGTTCAAGTCGACGTAGATGGTGTAGTCGGCGGTGACAGTGGGTACGAACTTGAAGTCTTTGCTGCCATCAAGCGTCCAGTCGACAACGAAGGTCAACGAGTATGTGTTGCCTGCCGAAACGGGCTGCCCGCAAGAGGTTCCGAAGATATGCTTGGAGAAGCCGCGGTTGTTGATAAACTTAAACTCACGTCCGCCCTCAAGGTGTCCTGTCCAGCGGAATACGCCATCCGCCAAGCGATCCATTTCGGGGGTCGCGTTCACATCCCACATATAAGGAGTTGCGTCACCGATTATGTAGAGCTGCGACAGTTCCATAGAGTTTGACATGTCTGCCGCTGCGCCACAAATAGACATGCAAAAGAAACAAAATAGGAAAAACTGTTTTTTCATACTGTCTAAGATTTATCAATTGTTGATGAATTTGCAGATATACGTACGGTCGTCTGCCACCACCCTGCTTATATATAGCTGTGGCGACAGCTTTGAAAGGTCGATGCTGAAACTGTTTACTTTATTGTAGGTTTGTTCGAGCATCTGCTTTCCTAAGGAATTGCATACCGTTACTGCAACGTTCCGAGTCACTTGAGGAAATGTCGCTACGAGACAGCGGCGCTGAGCATCATAACTGACTTTTGAAGAAGAACCGGAAATAGCATCTATTGCCGTATTTCCGTAGTATTCAACGACAACAGTAGTCTCAGAAGAACAAGCAGCCTCCGGAATTTCGAATGTGACGCACTGCTTGGCGGCATCGAAGCTGTAATCCGTAACATTACCGTTGACCTTGACAGAACGCGGCTCTGCGCTGTTGTAGATACGCATCTCGTAGGAACGCGAAACGGGCGCTTTGCCGTATGTTCCCTGACGGGCTGAAATCACGTAGACAGCCTTGTTGCCTGAAAGTGTCTGGGTGAAAAGCGTGGTGGCATAATTAGTGTCATAATCAGCATTGTCGCCGTCGTCCTCGTAAAGTTTAAAAGAACCGTTTTGACCGGCTACGACGTTGAGCACCAGCTTGTCGGGACGCTCCGTAACGTTCATCACCGTCTCGGGATTGTAGGGTATGATGGCTCCCTGACGGAAGAAGTAGGGTATTTGTGCATCAGTAAACTCGATGGTTCGCTTGCACGGACCTTGTATCAGTTCGTTGGTAGCGACGCTCCACCACTTGCCCTCCGGGAACCATATCTCTTTCGATGTCAGCCCGTTTGCCTGTGCACTCGTCGTGATAGGCGCAACAAGGATGTCGTTGCCGAACATATATTCGCCATCGTATTCATAAGCCTCATCAGCGTCCGGATAGTCGTAATAGAGCGGACGGCACAGGCATATTCCTGTATCGTAAGCCTCGCGAGCCATCGTGTAGAGATAGGGGAAGAGCGAATAGCGAAGGCGTACGGCATCGAGAATCAGCGGGAAATTGGGGAATTTCCATATACGACGCTCTATGCGCGAATCGGCTGTAGCATGCGTACGGAATATCGGTGTAAATACTCCGAACTGTATCCAACGCAACACGAGGTTGGGGTTGTTGATGAGTTCGTCGTTGCTGTACATGTGCCCGCCAAGGTCGTGACCCCAATAGCCATAGCCTACATTTGAGGCTGTGGCGGTAAAATAGGGCTCAAAAGCAAGTGCCTCGTAGCTGATGTTGGCATCGCCCGAAAAGCCTATCTGGTAACGGTGACTGCCAAGACCTCCCCAACGATGGAAAATAACGGGGCGTTGGTTGCGTTTCTTTGCTTCGTTGAAGAAGACATGGTTGCACCAGAATGTCTCGCTGAGCGAATTGGTGTAAGGACTGGTGAGATACTGCTGCCAGTCGAGCCACCAGAAGTCTACGCCTTCTTGCTCGTGGTCGCGGATGATTGTCGAGAAGAACGACTTTGTGAAATCCGGCCAATCGAGACTCCAATTGATATTATCCTTGCCATCGTTGAGATACTTACCTGAAAGTTGGCTCTGCATTTGGTCGAAATAGGTCGGCGACTCTGTTTTGTTGATGCCGTCGGCGGGATGCAGGTTAAGCGCTGTCTTGAAGTTAGCAGCATGCATGTCGCTGAGCAAGCCGACAGGATCCGGGATGAGGTTTGTATTCCACGACCAACCTGTCCAGCCTCCACGTCCCGCCGACATGCTTGAGGCATTGCCGTTCCAGTGCCAGTCCATATCAAGAATCATGACATCGGTAGGGATGTTGTTGCTCTTCAAGTCGCTCATTATCTGCCTGTAGTCGTCGGCAGAATAGGATGCGTATTTACTATACCAATATCCAAAGACATAATCAGGGGGCAGTGGAATTCGTCCGGCAATGCTGATATAATCGGATATTGCTTTGCGATAGTTCTTGCCGTAGCCTAAGAGATATACGTCCATGGCATGGGAGTCTGTACGATTGTCCCACCATGGATAGCCCATGTCGGCATTGGGAACGAGTGCGTAGGAGCGTCCGCCGTCGGAACGCACGGCACTCCATGAATCGTCGACAACAGCCCATCCCGAACGCGAGATGACACCCATCTCCATTTCCGAACGCTTGCTGTCGCCCATCAGTCCGTCGAGGGTGCGGCATGTGCCTTTAAGGTTCAGCGGGTCGGGCTTGCCCGGATACCACAGGGTGGATGTTCCGTTGTTGTCGATGGTGACTGACAGGTTGTCGGGCGAAGCCGGAACGGTACGCGGGTCGTATCCCTTGCGATACTTGAGTTTCAGACGGTCGGTGTTGATATAGAGATATGTACCATCGTCGACTGTCGTAAACGGCACCAAATCGAGGTTGCGATTCACTACGGTGAATGTGGCGCGATCTTCGAATTGACCTGTGCTACTGTATTCTATACGAATCATCTCCGGAGTAAGAACCGTAAACCGTGCGTTTCCACTCACCACCATAGCTTCGCTCTTTGCTACGGGGTTGTCGGAATTGCTTTGTGCACCTGCCGAGAAAACCGACAATACACTCATCAGGACTGTTGCAACCCTAAATGCATACATTCTGTTCTTTCCCATTATTACAGTTTCTTTATACTAATCGCATATCCACCGCCGGGAGCGGCTTTAAGTTTAAGAGTAGTCTTATATGTCACCTTGCATTTGGTGATTGTGTAAGCCTGCGGATTGTTCTTGTAGTGGGCATCTTTAGCGTCGGCATAGATGATAGCCTCGTATTTTTTATCTTTGTCGAGGAAGTCGAGTTTGAGTTCCGACTGATGGCCGTTTTCGCCGGCTGTACATCCCATAAACCAGTTGTCGGAACCTTTTTCCTTGCGGGCTATGGTGATATACTGTCCGGGCTCAGCCTCGAGATAACGGCTTTCGTCCCAGTCGAGGGCTACATCCTTTATGAATTGTAGGGCATCCATATAGTTCTTGTAGTTGTCGGGGGTGTCGGCAGCCATCTGCAACGGGCTGTACATAGTAACGTAAAGAGCCAACTGACGGGCGAGCGTCGAATTGATGTGATGATGCTTTCCGGGGTCGATTTTGCTCATGTCGCCTTCGAGAATGCCCGGCGTGTAGTCCATCGGACCACCTTGCAAGCGGGTAAACGGAAGGACTGTGGTATGGAATGCCTTATTTCCGGCAAAGGATTCATACTCGGTGCCACGCGCCGACTCGTTGCCAATGAGATTGGGATAGGTGCGGCATAAACCCGTGGGACGCACAGCCTCGTGAGCGTTAACCATAATGTGATGCTTGGCGGCTTCGGTCACGCAGTAGAGATAGTGGTTGTTCATCCATTGGCCGTAGTGATGTTCTCCACGGGGAAGGATGTTTCCAACGTAACCACTCTTAACGGAGTTATAGCCATACTTATTCATCAGATTGTAGGCGGCTTCGAGATGACGCTCATAGTTGCGCACGGAAGCGGATGTTTCGTGATGCATCATCAGTCGCACGCCCTTTGAGTGAGCATAATCGTTGAGAGCCTTGATGTCGAAATCGGGGTAAGGAGTTTGGAAATCGAACACATAGTCTTTTTCGTGACCGAACCAGTCTTCCCAACCGATGTTCCAACCTTCGACGAGCACTTGCGAGAAACCGTTTTCGGCAGCAAAGTCGATGTATTTCCGCACGTTTTCGTTATTTGCGGGATGGTTGCCGTGAGGCTTGCATTTGGAATAGTCGGTAGTTCCGAGGTGTACCGACGGAAGGTCGTTGGTGTACGACCACGCCTTACCTCCGCCAATCATTTCCCACCAAACGCCGACGTACTTCACCGGCTGAATCCACGACGTGTCGGCATATTTGCACGGCTCGTTGAGGTTGAGAATCAGACGTGAAGCAAGCACTTTGCGAGCATCGTCGACCACCATAACGGTGCGCCAAGGAGTGGTGCACGGCGTTTGGCAGTGAGCCATATTGCCTTGGGCGTCGGGAGTGAGTTGAGAGCGGAACACAAAGTTTTTGTCGTCGAGGTCGAGGTGCATGCAAGAATAGTCGACGAGAGCCGCCTCATGGATGTTGATATACAGACCCTCAGCGGTTTTCATTTGCAAAGACGTTTGCACGCCCGTCGGAGAGAAGAATGTCTGCGAAGCGTTGTCGCACTTGGCAGCCTCCATCAGACCGCGAATCTCCGACAGCCGCGACTCGGTGTAGTCATACTCCTGAGTGTCGTAGTCGCCGGGAATCCACCATGCGGTGTGGTCGCCTGCCATAGCAAACTCCGTGTGTTCGGCTTTGACTGTGAAATATGGAAGAAACTGCTGTTGCGGGAACTCATAGCGAAAACCCACACCATCATCGTATACGCGAAAACGGAAATTCATAAAACGACCGTTTGACGGTTTTTCGAGTTCGACAATCAACTCGTTGTAGTGGTTGCGGATGCTTTTCTCCTCACCCCACACCGGTTGCCATGTTTCGTCGAAAGTCGAAGTTGTGGCGTTGTTGATGCGGAACTTATCCATCAACGAGTTTTCCTCGTTGAGTTCCATACCCAGACGGCTCGTCTTAACCACCGGGATACCCTTATAATCAATCTTATAAGTAGGCACTCCGTCGTCGGTCAGCGAGAAAGTCAATAGAATATTTCCGTCGGGCGACGTCACGGTGCGTTGTGCAGTCTGTGAGGTGGCACAAAGTGCCACCATAACACAGATTGCAAGTATATAAAACCTATTGAATGTGCTAAGCATAATTAAACCTATATGGAAGTTTACAATCTTTATTTAGTCAACTTGACCACTTTACAACCGTGAGCAGTGATGTTTGCAGTAATCGACGAAGCCTTACCCTCATCGGCGTGTGCCCAGAGGTCGCGAACGTTCATCTCGCCGGAGATGCCTAATTCAGAGAAATTGACGGAAACGGTCGAAGTGTTGTCGCTGCGGTTGAACAAAGCCAAAACATAGTCGCCGTTCGACATTTGTCCATACCAAATCTCGTTTTTCTTGTCGCCGAGTTTGTCGCTGAGCGGCTTTCCGACGAAACCGTCGCGATTGAGCGCAAGCAATTCGTCGTTGGTGTAATATTTAACATTGTCGCCAATGGTGCTGTATTGGTCGGCAGCAGCCACCGGACCGCCGGCGATGAGTTGGAGGGAGATTTCAGTTTGTTTTTCAGCCTCTGTTTCGAACTTGTTCAGGCGGATGAAGTCGCCGTCGAGGATAACCTTATTACGACCGCCGATATGCGACCAATAAGTAAAGCCGTCGAACTGGTTGTTGCAGTTAGGCCAATTAGCATACGATTTACCCTTGTCTTGAGCAGAGCAGTGCCACCAGCCACCGCCACCTGTATCGCAAACGATGCGTACCATGTTGCCGTAACGCGCCTCAAGTTCGGCATCGTTATACATGTGCGGCATAACAAGCGAAGTGAAGATACCATACTTCTTTGCCGACTCGGCGATGTAAGCCAAAGCGCGGGCATAGCTTTCGCGACCATAGCCGCGACCTACGAGTCCAATACCGCGGTCTTTGCCGTCTTCGTACCACGAGAGGAAGTCCATACGGATGAATTCAACGCCGAGTTCTTTGTAGTGCTTGAAGAATCCGTCGATGTATTCTTTGCAGCCGGGATTTTCAGCCACAGCCCAGTGGAACCATTTGTCCTCTGTGCCGGGGTTCATTACTTGAGTCGTGCCATTGTAGTATAAGTTGCCAAATGTAAATTCCGTGCCTTCAATTTTAGTGTCGCGCGGACCGTGAATCCACAACGGGTTGTCGTAGACGCCGAGTTTCAGCCCTTTGGCTTTACATTTAGCGACGAGGTCTTTCAACGAAATCGAGCCGTATTGAGTCATATAACCGGAAGCGTCGGTCGACAGCATAGCGATAAAACCGTCGGTACAAATCATGTCATATCCGGAAGGCTTGAGTTTGGTAGCCACGAAATCGATGATTTTATCCCATTCGTCGGGAGAGATGTCGATTGTCGATACGCCTTGACGCTCTTTATCGTAGCAGTATTCATAAACGCTCCAATAAAGAGGTGCCTTCACATTGTCGTGAATACCTTCGACCTCCGGCAAGTCGGGCAATTCATACTTTGGAGGATATTTCATCTCCACGTCATCCTTACAAGAGGCAATCATCGATGCCGCCGCAAGGGCTATTGTTATTAATGTCATATTTTTCATTGTCGTTATTATTGTAAAGTTCTGGATACTTTATTTTTTCTCTACGGCTATTGTATAGTTTTTGAGATTGAAGGTGATGTGGTATGTACCGGCTTCGGTAACCTTCCACTTGTTGTCGGGGTCGCCTGCGTAGAACAAGAAGTCGGGAGAGGCAACGCCTGCCGACGAAATCGCTGTGTTGGCAACCGTCGGGTGTAGGAACGGGCAAGAGAAAGTTCCGTCTTGAACCAAGCAAGCCTTCATTTCGCCGGTCTTGAGTTCGCCTTCCCAAGTGAAGACGTATTTGTCGGTTGTGCTGCGGGTAAATTTGGTTGCATTGTCCATCGACCAGCCGTTAGGAGTGGCATCGCCAATCATAAAGAGCGTCTCTGTTTCAATCGGTGTTTTCGCCTCACCTTCGTCGGTTATAAACTTAGCCGTAATGGTCCGATTCTGAAGGTCGAAAGTGATGAGATACTTACCGGCTTCGGTAACCTTCCACTTGTTGTCGGGGTCGCCTGCGTAGAAGTCAAAGTCGGGAGCGGCAACGCCTGCCGATGAAATAGAGGTGTCGGCAACCGTCGGGTGAAGGAACGGGCAAGAGAAAGTTCCATCTTGAACCAAGCAAGCCTTCATTGCGCCGGTCACGAGTTCGCCTTCCCAAGTGAAGATGTATTTGTTGGTTGTGCTGCGGGTAAATTTAGAAGCATCGTCCATCGACCAACCGCCGGGCGTAGCGTCGCCAATCATAAAGAGCGTCTCCGTTTCAATTGCGTCGGTGCTTACTTCGATTTCTTTAATAAACTGAGCGGTAATAGTCCAATGCTCGAGGTCGAGAGTCAGGCGATATACGCCGGCTTCTTCGACGCGCCACTTGTTGTCGGGACCGGTAGTGAACACAAAGTCGCCACTCTCCACGCCGCTCTTGTTAATCTTGCAGTCGGCGGATGAAGGACGAATAAACGGCACATCCCAACTACCTTTTTCAAGACAAGCCTTCATTTCGCCGGCTTTAAGTTCGCCTTCGTATTCGAAGATGTACTGCGACTTCTTAACCAGTTCCGTAGGATTGTTGTTGTCCCAACCATTCGGAGTGGCATCGCCAAGCATATACACAGCCTCAGCCTCAATCGGTTCGATAACCGGAGCGTCGTTTTCGCCAAGATATTCTGTCGACATAGTCCAATTGCGCAAGTCGAACGTCAGGCGATACTTTCCGGCATCGGTCACGCGCCATTTGTTGTCGGGGTCGCCGGCATGCATAATGAACTTTTGGTCGGTGATATTAGTCTTCGATATCGAAGTTCCGTTGTTCTCGGGACGAATGAAAGGCGCATCCCAGCTGCCCGTAGTCAGGCAAAGCTTGATTTCGCCGGTAAAGAGCGAGCCTTCCCAAGAAAAAACCAATGGGTCGTCGGCAGAAGGCTCCAGCGGCGTCGGATTGTCAATACTCCAACCGTTAGGAGTAGCGTCGCCAACCATGTAGAGGACGGATGTCTTGATTGGCAGGTCGCCCTCGATGATTTTCAGGTCTCTTTCTTCATCGCAACTGCTCATACACATTGTGGCAACAGCTGCGGTAAGTCCGAAAAATATATTCTTAAGTTTCATAATCGATGTCTTTTTTATGTTATACTTACTCCTTATTCATTGTATCCCGGATTCTGTTTCAAAGCCTTGTTAGCGTTGAGAATCGGACGCATTATCGGGAATATCTCAGTATGTGAATCAGCATCAGGAGTTTTGTCCCACCAAGTAGCGGATGTGAACTTTCCGAAGCGGATAAGGTCGATGCGTCGACGGCTCTCTGCGAAGAACTCACGACCCCACTCATCGAGCATTTCGTCCATATCGAGTTCAGCCTTACCGTCGGGAACGTAGAGCACGTCTTTGAGGTTTTCTTCAGGATAGTTGCGGCGGCGCACAGAGTTGAGCAGGCGAGCAGCCTCTGCTTTCTTGCCTTGGCGCAGTTTGCATTCTGCAAGCGAATAGATAACCTCCGGCAAGCGAATCTCCGTGAAGTCGCTCTCCATTTGGTGCAGGTCGTCGTCGGAATAGAACGGATATTTGGCGAAATGCCATCCGGAATTGTGGTCGCCGTCGCGCAGTGTACTTGTTGTAGCGGCAAGCCATTTGTTGGGGTCCAAGCCTTGGAACTTACCAACAGCATCGCGGATATATAATTCGTAGTCGACTTCCGGCGCTTTCACACGCTTGGTTGCTCCGTTTTCGTCTTTATATTCGAGATAGCCATAGAGGAACATACCTTCGCGGCGGCTATCGCCAAGATTGCGGTAGAGTTTCATACGTACATCCCCGGGATACTTGCGGAACTTCTGCACAGTCATACCGAGTTGATAGTTAAGCGGCTTGCCGTCGGGAGCGAAGCTTGGAGAAGCGGCATACTTGGTGTTGTGGTCGCCTGCCTTGCACTTGGAGTCGTTGAAATAGTAGCGAGCGCGCGCGGGAACTGTCCACCAATAAGTATCACCTTGATATTGCCAATAAGTATAACCGGCATCTGCGGGGAAACCGAAAATCACCTCGTCGCAATTGTCGTTGTCCCAATCGAAAGCAGCGTCCCAGCGGTCGGCAATTTCATATTTACCATATTCGCCGGCGACAATCTTTTCCGCTATTGCTGCACATTCGTTGTATTTCTCTTCGCCGATATAGACTTGAGCATTGAGGTAGAGACGAACGAGCAACGCAGCAGCAGCGGCTTTCGTCCATTGTCCTTGTATGGTAGAATTGCTACCCAAGCTCGTTTTCTCGACGAGCATAGGTATTGTTTCCAACAGCTCGGATTCGATGAAATCGAAAATTACCTTCGGCTCAACCTGAGTTTCGGTGTTTTGCGACACGTCGTTGAAGCTCACAGCGAGAGGCACATTACGGAAAGCGTCGAGAAGACGAATATAGAACCAAGCACGCAGTACGCGGCATTGAGCCTTAAGGTTGTCGAACTCGGCTTGAGAGAAACCGAATTTTTCGGGCGAAAGCGTGTTAAGGTCTTCGATAACGTAATTGGCTTGCATGATGCCCTGGAAGCAGCCGTTCCACTCCGTTTGGGCGTCACCACCGTCTTCGACGTTCCATTCATGGTAGTGAAGACGACGCCATTTACCACCGTCGTCCCACCAACCGTCGCGCGTTGGGGTAATGAGTTGGTCGGCAGACAATTCGTTGAGCACATGGCGACTTTGGATGCTCCAAAAAGCATGTTCAAATGGGCGGAAGGTAGCACGTACGACATCCATCTTCGTGTTATAGTAGTTTTGTGTGCCCACTTGGTCGTAAAGGGTCTCGTCGAGGTCGGTGCAACTCGTCAGTGCGGCTGCACACAGTGCTGTTGAGACTATATATTTGAAAATCTTCATGTCTTTATCAGAATTAATCGTTATTAGAAATCAATTTGCATGCCTAAGATAAACTGGCGAGTAGTGGGGAAATAAGTTCGTGAGCCTTGTCCGCCCGGGGTAAGACCGTTAACTTGGTAGGTCGACGGGTCGACACCGCTAAACTTTGTCAACGTAAATACGTTCTTCACCGTGCCATATATGCGGATACGGTCGAGGAAGCGACAGTTTTCGGGCTTGAAAGTATAGCCTAATGTCAGCATATCGAGTTTAAGATAGTCGCCGCGTTCAAGGAAGTAGTCGCACACAACGGGATTGGCTGTCGACGAAATCTCGAAATTCTTGCCGTATGCTTTGTCCAAACGGTTGCCCGTGAAGTTGCGCGTGCCATAGTAGAAGTCGTGGATGTTGAAGATGTCATATCCGAATGCTCCGCGGAAGAACAGTGACAGGTCGAAATCTCTATAACGGAAGTTGTGAGTCATCGACATAGTGAACTTAGGCAAACCGTTGCCAACCACTGTGCGGTCGGCGTCGCTTGCTTGCGATGCACGTATGACGTCGCCATCTTTGTCGTAGACCAACCACTCGCCGTCGGCAGTGTGACCTGCATAACGCCACATATAGAAGTTGCCCAGCGACTTGCCTTTTTGGATGCGTTGGAGATTGTAGAACGGATACGGGTCTTCAGTGCTACATACATCATAGTAGTCTTGACCTACATATTGAGAGTTGCTGAAATCAACGAATTTGTTGCTTTGTGTTGTGCCAACAAAGTTGATGTCGTAAGAGAAATCCTTCGTGTTGACTGCGCGTACGTTAAGGTCAATCTCGAAACCGGTATTCTTCATCGTACCTACGTTGACAAATGTCTCGTCGAAGAGATACGGCGGAACCGAAACCTTGTAGTTGCCGAGCAAGTCTTGCTGACGACGGTTGAAGTAGTTGAGCGAACCATACAGACGGTCGCCGAAGAGCGAGAAGTCGACACCGATGTTCCAGTTTTTACCTTTCTCCCAACGCAAATCCGGATTGACATTCTTCGACGGTCCCCACACTTGGAAATATCTGCCGTTATAGAAATAATATCCGAAACCGGTCATTGTGTTCAGCGAGAGATAGCTGCCGAAATCCTGGTTACCCGTTACACCGAAGTCGGCGCGCAACTTCAAGTCGTTTACCCATTTAACGTCTTTCATAAACGATTCATCAGAAATACGCCAACCTGCCGATACTGCGGGGAAATTACCCCATTTGTGATTCTCACCGAACTTCGAAGAACCCTCGTGGCGCAACGATGCAGTGAACATATACTTGCCGGCAAAGTCGTAACTTACACGGCCGAAGAACGCTATCAACTTTGAGTCGTTCTTATAGCTGCCCATACAAATTTCACCTTCCTCTTTAGCATATTCGCCCGAGCCGAGATTGTCGGCACCGAGTCCGTCGTTCGGGAAGTCCTTATTTTCGGCGTTAAAGCCGGAATAGTTCGAATACTGATAAGAGTAGCCGACCATAGCTTTTACATTATGTTGGTTGAAGCTGCCGCCGTAGTTGGTAAGCCATTCCAAAATCTCCTGGCGTTCCTTCGAGTAAGAACGGCTTGCCTCGCCCTCGCGACCATTATTGATTGCTATCGTGCTCGTCGACGGACGGAACCACGTGTTGTTGTTACTATATTGATGGTCGGCAAACATAACCTGCGTTGTGAGGCGATGATTGCTCTTACCACCTTTGGCGAGCAACGGCAACAGATTAAGTTTCGCCGTAGCATCCCAGTCGAGAAGCTTCGTGTCGGCGTGGTCTTGTTCGAGTTTTTGACGCTCAACAGGGTTCGAACCGACAACCTGTCCCATGAAGTTATAATAACGTGCAGGATTTTCCGGGTCCATCAACGGAGTTGTCGGGTTAGCCTCGATAGCATCCTTGAACACACTCCAGTCGGCGTTGTCGCGGTAGATGATACGCGGAGCCATATTAGCTGTGAAAGTGAAGAGTCCACCCTTAGTGGTATGCATAATCGAAGCACGACCGCCGTATTCCTCACGTTCCGAACGAAGGTCGATACCCTTTGCATCACGATAGTCAACGCTGACACGGTAGTTGGTCTTGTCGTTACCACCACTCAATGAGAGTGAGTGCTGATGCGTAAAACCTGTGCGGCTCACTGCGTCAAGCCAGTCAACATTGCCACCCAAGTCGACACCCGTATCACCCCATCCGAGGCGAACGTCGCGATATTCCTGAGCACTCATCATGTCGAGCTCCTTGTTGATAACGTCGAACGACACCATACCGGAGTAAGAAGTGTGAACCGCACCATCTTTGCTACCTTTCTTTGTCGTTACCACGATAACGCCATTCGAACCGCGCGTACCATAGATAGCAGAAGCCGCACCGTCTTTAAGAATGTCGAACGAAGCAATGTCGTTCGGGTTGATATTCGTCAGATTGCCACCGGGCACACCGTCGATGACAATCAACGGACCAAGACCCGCCGAACGCGACGATACGCCACGAATCTGGATGCTCGCCTGATTGTTAGGGTCGCCCGCGCCCGTGTTCGTAATAGATACACCAGGAACCTTACCCTGAATCATCATCGACGGGTCGAGAGAACTAACCGTAAGGAAGTCCTTTTCACCGACGTGCGAAATTGCCGACGTAAGTTCTTTCTTGTCCATGGTGCCATAACCGATGACCACCACTTCGTTAAGAAGGTCGCTCTTCTCTTCTAATGTTACGTTAATAACCCTACGATCGCCAACTTTTTCGTTCTTTGTCTCATATCCTATATATGAGAAAATCAAATTGGATGAAGTTGTTGCTTCAATAGCATAATTACCATCAATGTCGGTTACGGTTCCCTTGTTGCTTTTGTCAACACGCACGCTGGCGCCTATCAAAGGTTCACCGCCCGGACCTTTTACCGTACCGGTAATCTTCGTCTGTTGGGCTGATGCCGCCATAGTGACGAACATCAGTAATACCATCATAAGAAACCGATACACTACATTAATTGTCGTTAATCGTTTCATGTTAAGTTTGATTTTAGTTTTATGGTTTTGAATTTTGTTTCAGTTTTTCGGTCTTGAATTCTGGTTTAAAATTATACACTTTTTCACTCAAAAACTCTTACAAGTACGTGTTAAGTACATTTTATGTACATTTATTATTTTATATAGGGTTGATATACAGATAGATAACCCATATGTAAAAAATTGCCTAAGTACAAGTGTGTTTTTCGGTAGTAAGACAAAATATATTGATTTTGTTGCAGAATCCCCGCTACCGCACCCCGCAAAACAGAACAGCGTAAGCACAAAACAATTGCCCCCTCACTTATCACCCCCACGCCAAGCCATTTAGTTCAACTTTCACGCCTTGAGAATAAGCTTTTGTTGTGTTCCAGTTAGTTGGTCGTTATACTGGCGGGTATCACGGCAGAGAGCGTCTGGACCTTCGAGGCTTGGAGTGGTGGGAAAGGAAAAAGCCAAACTCTTGTCGTTCAAGAGCTTGGCTTTTGTACCCAGAGCCGGGATCGAACCGGCATGGGTGTTACCCCACTGGTGTTTGAGACCAGCGCGTCTACCAATTCCGCCATCTGGGCTTTTGCGTGGCAAAGGTAATTCCTTTTTTTGATTTTTGCAACATAGAATCAA
>JAQXVL010000211.1 GCA_029224905.1 Bacteroidales bacterium | reverse complement strand
ATAGCGCGGGGGATCCACCCCTCCCCATTCCGAACAGGGAAGTTAAGCCCCGCCGCGCCGATGGTACTGAGAAATCGGGAGAGTAGGTCACCGCCCCCTTACAGAGGATGAATCACAAACAGGTTCATCCTCTTTTTTTGTTATAGCCTAACGCTCCGGAAAATTTGCTTTTTCGTTTACCTTGAACTATCTTTGAACTGAATTTACAATTTCGAATCGATATGAATTTTTCTGACTATTTTAAGCAGCGGCGAACTGTTCGTCGCTATTCGGAGAAGGCTGTTCCGGCGGAACTTTTGCGTGATATGCTTGAGGCGGCGATGCAAGCGCCTACGACGGGTGGCATGCAGGTGTATAGCGCTATTGTGACAACGCGTGCCGACTTGAAGAAGGCGTTGGCTCCTTGTCATTTCAATCAGCCTCAGGTAGAACAAGCTCCCGTTGTGATTACGTTTTGCGCGGACTTTAATCGGTTTGTAAAGTGGTGCGAAGCGAGTGATGCCGTGCCGGGATATGACAATTTTCAGTCGTTTATGACGGCTACGCTCGACGCTGTAATTTTTGCGCAGCAGTTTAATACGATTGCCGAAATGAATGGGCTTGGCTGCTGCTATTTGGGCACCACAACGTATAATGCTGAAGAGATTTCGCGCGTTTTAGGTTTGCCGGCACGCGTAGTGCCGATTGTTACGTTGACCGTTGGCTATCCTGCTGACGAACCGGCGATGACCGAGCGCATTCCTGTCGAGAGCGTTGTGCATATGGAAACGTATCACGATTATACGTCGGCGGATATTCGTGCGGCATATGAGGCGAAGGAGGCTCTGCCGGTCAATCAGCAATACGTGAAGGAGAACGGCAAGAGCAGTCTTGCACAGGTCTTCACGGGTGTGCGCTATACTCGTGAGGCGAACGAGACGTTCTCTGATAAGTTTTATGATTTTATCGCCGAAGCCGGCTTTAAGTGGCCTAAGTAGGCGTCCTATTCCAAGATAATCGGACCGAAGAATTCCGGCTGATGGAAGTCGGGTTTTTCGGTTTTTATTGGGTAATAGCTCAAGTAGTGAGGCATACTTGTAGCGGAAGCGCATTTGTAGAGATTTCCGCGAATTTCGAGTGGCAACTGCGATTTGTCGATGCCAATGAGGCTGAAGGGAATTGCAAAAGCGAGCGACCAACTGAACAGCCCTTCCAACTCCTGGAAGGGACTTTTGCCGCAGGAGGCGAAGCAACGGATTGACGCTATTTGCTCGTCGGTTAGTCGTGTGGGGTTTTTCCGCTCGGAGCGGTGCGAAGCGTTGACGGCGCCGATGCAGTTGAATTCGAAGTTCCAGTATTCCGACGAGCCGGGTGCGCTCAGGAAGAATTCTACGCAACTGTCTTGGCTTACGGGCGAGTTGTTGCGATAGTTTACGGCGCGCAGGTAGTTGCAGCGAACGAAGAAGTTTACGTAGATGTACTCGTCGCTGTGGGCTATCGAGAAGATTGTTATCGGGTGGTAAGGGAATTCGTTCGCCCAATTGAGACATGCAAGATTGTACTTGGGAGCTTCCACTTCGAGGCGTTCGCATACGGCTTCCATCGACAATTTGTCGAGCCCGGTCAATTTTGGTACAACTATTTGCTTCATAACTTCTATTTTTACTTTATCCTTCTTCTTTTGCTAAAAGCATCAACGCTTCGATGCATTTTCAACTATGTAAAGGTATACAAAAAAGCGAAACAACTCAAAATCTTTTTAGAATTGTAATCAAAATTTTATCTAAATTAGCGTATTGTTTGTCGCTAAGCGAAGATTTCGAAGAGCGTTTTGCCGAGTGCTAATAGCGAGATAACGCAGATGACCACGCCGATAATGACGTTGATAATCCAGATAGAGCGCAAGTTGAAGTGCGTTCTCACTTTGTTGACGAGGTAAGTGATAACGAACCACCAGATAAGTGCGCCGACGAGGATTGCCATAAATCCGGCGATGTAGTGGTAGAGGGTGAAATGCGGTGTCGGGAAGTTGAATTGGGCATAAAGTCCGAGGATTATGCCGAGAATCAGCGGGTTGGAGAATGTTATCAAGAAGCCTGTTACAAAGTCTTGCACATAGTTGTTTTTCTGCGGTTTACCTTCGCGTGCGGCAAGCGATTTCGACGGGTTCTTGCGAGCGATGTAGATGCCGAAGCAAATCATGGCGATGCAACCGAGAATTTCGAACTGCGTTTTGTAGAGGTTGATGAAGTCGATGATAATCGAGATACTTACTCCGGCGAGGAAGCAGTAGAGCAAGTCGGAGAGCGCGGCGCCGACGCCGGTAAAGAATCCGGCGGCTCTGCCTTTGTTGAGCGTGCGTTGGATGCAGAGCATACCGGTCGGCCCCATAGGCGCCGACACAATCACGCCGATGGCGAGACCATGTATTATTGCTAAAAGCATCTCCATAATTGAGCACAAATATACAAATAAACGTTGAAATAACGAAAATTATATAGATAAAAGCGCAGTGGGGCGGGCTGAAGAGCGGCGATGTGCAAAAAAATATCGGATTAATGTTTGCTGTAGCGAGCGATTTGGTGTATCTTTGTGATATGTCATTCGGAGAAGTTAAAATAATAGATATCCCAAAGATATGCGACCCGCGGGGCAATTTGTCGTTCCTGGAGGAGGGGCAGGTGTTGCCGTTTGAGTTGCAGCGTGTGTATTGGATTTATGATGTGCCGGGCGGCAAGAAGCGTTTCGGGCACGCCTTTCGCACGCAGTGCGAGGTGATAGTGTCGCTGTCGGGGAGTTTCGACGTTGTGCTCGATGACGGTGTGGAGAAGCGTCGTTATCATATGGCGAGGTCGTATCACGGGCTGTATGTGCCGAGTATGATGTGGCGTGAGCTCGACAATTTTTCGACCAATTCGGTTGCGCTTGTGCTGTCGTCGACGCTCTACGACCCGGGTGACTATATTGAAGATTATGAAGAGTTTAAAACGATGAAAAGCCATGAGCGATAGCCATTCAACATCGAAACTTGCCGACTGTCGGCTGATTACGCTCGACACGAATCACCACGAGAACGGCAATCTGTCGGTGGTAGAGAATGCCGGCGGATTTGCTTTTACGGTCAGGCGTGTGTATTATATCTACGATGTGCCGGGAGGAGCCGAGCGCGGCGGGCATTCGCACTATCGTTGTCATCGTTTCATAGTGGCTGTCAGCGGTAGTTTTGACGTGGTTATCGACGATGGCGTCGAGCGGCGTACGATTACGCTCAATCGCTCCAACATCGGTCTGCACGTTGTGCCGGGTGTGTGGATTGAGCTCAACAATTTTTCGTCAGGGTCGGTGTGCCTGTCGTTGGCGTCGGAGCTATATGATGCCGACGACTATGTTCGCGACTACCAAAAGTTTTTGTCATTAACCAAGAATAAACGTCAATGAAGCAGTATCCATTTATTTCGCTGAAGAAAGTCAACGAGCCGTATGAGCAGGAGCTCGTTGCAGTAGCCGAGCGAGTTATTCGTTCGGGTAGGTATTTGCATGGCGAAGAAGTTGCCGGATTCGAGCGTGAATTGTCGGCATATTGCGGCGTAGGCAATGTCGTGTCGTGCAGCAACGGATTGGATGCTCTTCGGTTGATTTTCAAGGCATACGTTTCGCTGGGCGTGATGCGCGAGGGCGACGAAGTCGTAGTGCCTGCCAACACGTTTATTGCGTCGGTGCTGGCAATCAGCGATGCAGGACTTGTGCCTGTCCCGGCAGAGCCTTCGGCGGCGACACACAATCTGGATTTGGACCTTCTCGAACGCTACATAACGCCTCGGACGCGCGCCGTGCTTGCGGTGCACCTTTACGGCTCGCCGTGCTGGTCGGCGTCTTTTGAGGAAATGGCGCATCGTCGTGGACTTAAAATCGTCGAAGACAATGCTCAGGCGATTGGCGCTTACGTCGACTGTGGAGGCGCACGACGAATGACTGGCGCTTTGGGCGATGCGGCAGCGTTTAGTTTCTATCCGACGAAAAATCTCGGAGCACTCGGCGATGCCGGTGCGGTGGCGACAGGCGACGATGCCTTGGCAGCGCGAGTTCGCACTCTGGCAAATTACGGCAGCGACGTTCGCTATCACAATCCCTTTTGCGGCTATAATTGCCGTATGGATGAGCTTCAGGCGGCGATGCTGCGCGTCAAGTTGCGCCATCTCGACGAGATTACCGCGGAGCGGCGAAGTAGGGCGAGCGTCTACGAACGAGCCATCTGCAATAGCCTCGTTCGCAAGCCGTTAGCGCTTGCGGGAGCCGTATGGCATCAGTATGTTGTTGCGGTCGACAATCGACAGGCGTTCCGCGACTATCTGTCGGCGCACGGCGTGGGTACGGACATCCATTATCCCGTGCCGCCGCATCTCCAACCTTGCTACGCCGGATTGAAGCATCAGCCGCTACCGGTTGCCGAAAAATTAGCAAACTCGGTAGTGAGTTTGCCCATTACCGAGTCGACGCCGTTGAGCGACTTCGAAGAAATCGCCGAGATAATTAATTCGTATAAGGTTGACTGTTAGCGCATTGCCAAGTTCGATGCGCCGACGAAGTCTTTGTAAGCCATTACACCGGCTTGCGAGAGTTCGACAATCTTGTATTCGCCGTTTCCTGCCGGGAGCTTAACGTGCGTTTCGTCGATGAACGTCAAGAACGGCACATCGCCTTCGGGCGTAGCAACCGACCATGTTTGGCTGTCGCTGTCGAACGTCAGGTTGACTTCGGTATTGTCGAATGTGTTTGTGATTTTGTAGCCGGATTTATTCCATTCAACAAGATATTCGCCGTTTTCGCTCTTGATGGTCTTTTTGCCGGCAATAACCGGGTTGGAGCCTGACCAGAACTCGATGGAGTTGATTACGAGCAAGTCGGAAAGTATGCTGATTTCATAAACCGGGAGAATCCAGAAACCGATGAAGACGAGTTCGTTGACAAATTTGTTACTTATCGACTGGTTCCAAGAACGAACCTTGTTGGAAAGTCCGAAACTACCGATGCACGAAGTGAACATCATTGACGATGCGAGCAGTATCGCAACAGCCGGGATAATTCTTTTTTTCATAGTTATAATAGGGTTTGGTTTGACTTATATTTTTGACAAAATTACTGATTAAAAGTAGCAAAGTCAATAAAAAACGACAAAATAGCGACTTTTAGAGACTAATTAACCGATTCAACGTCCGATGCAGTGGTATTCGAAACCCTCTTCGGAGAGTTCTGCGGGGTCGTAGATGTTTCGACCGTCGACGATTACGTTGCCACACATCACCTTCTTTACCACCGACCACGACGGCAATCGGAATTCTTTCCATTCGGTTACAAGAAGGAGCGCGTCGGCGTCGATTATAGCGTCGTACATATCTTTAGCGTAAGATACGGCAGTGCCGATGCGACGGCGACATTCGTCCATGGCAACCGGGTCGTAGACCTTCACTTTTGCACCTTCTTTGATGAGCCGGTCGATGATTACGAGTGCCGGAGCTTCGCGCATGTCGTCGGTTTGCGGCTTGAAAGCGAGTCCCCAAAGGGCAATTTGTTTGCCTCGCAGGTCGTTGCCCGGGATGGCTTTGATGAGTTTGTCGACGAGAATGCCTTTTTGGAATTCGTTGACGCGTTCGACCGCTTCGATGATGTGCATATTGTAGCCATGTTCGCGCCCGGTATGAATCAGCGCTTTAACGTCTTTGGGGAAACAACTGCCGCCGTAGCCGCAGCCCGCGTAGAGGAATTTATTGCCGATACGCACGTCAGAGCCAATGCCTTTGCGCACCATGTTGACGTCGGCGCCGACCAGTTCGCAGAGGTTCGCAATGTCGTTCATAAAGGATATGCGAGTTGCAAGCATCGAGTTTGCTGCATATTTTGTCATCTCGGCGGACGCTATGTCCATGAAAATCACGCGGAAATTGTTGAGTAAGAAAGGCCGATAAAGGCGCTCCATAACGCGACGAGCGCGGTCGCTCTCAACGCCGATAACGACGCGGTCGGGCGACATGAAATCCTTAATGGCGGCACCTTCTTTGAGAAATTCCGGGTTCGAAGCCACTTCGAAAGGCACGTCGACACCGCGGCGGTCGAGTTCTTCGCGAATTGCCGCTTTGATTTTTACCGACGTACCCACCGGAACGGTGCTCTTTGTGACGAGAATGGCATATTTATTGATGTTTCTGCCGAACGTGCGCGCCACGTCGAGCACATACTTGAGGTCGGCGCTGCCGTCTTCGTCGGGAGGTGTCCCGACGGCGCTAAACACCACTTCCACGCTGTCGATAACGCTTTCAAGCGAGGTCGTGAAGTTGAGTCGGTTGGCTTCGACGTTGCGCGAAACCAGCTCGTCAAGCCCCGGTTCGTAGATGGGTATGATGCCTTTTTTGAGGTTCTCTATTTTGTTGCTGTCGATGTCGACGCAAGTAACTTCCGCGCCCATTTCGGCGAAACATGCGCCCGAAACGAGTCCTACATATCCTGTGCCAACGATTGCTACTTTCATTTACCTAAAATTAAGAATGATAATATCTTATTGTTTTCATTTATATATATAACGCCTGTTACGGCAAAAAGGTTGCCGCGCGGCGGTAGATTCGTCTGTTTGTTACCGTCGTTTTTCGTCGATTTTCATAATCAGAGAGGGGTGAATAAACGCGGTGGCAACAGCCATAACGCCGGGAATCGATACCACAAAGCGACGGTCGCCGCGGATGCGCATCAGTGTACCCTCGCAGCCACTAAACATGCCGCCGATAATGCGCACACGGTCGCCGCGGTTGATGTTTATTTGGTCGGGCGAGAGGTAGATGAGCCCCTCGTCGTTGGTGGCTGATACGCTGATAAAGTTGTCCATTTGTCGCTCCGGAACGATGATAGGTTTCTTGGTCTGCGGGTCCATCATGTAGCGAATCGGCAGCGATGTCGTTGCTTTGAACTGCTTCATCTCGCCGACCGACATCTTGATAAAAATCAAGTTGTGGACCGAAGGGACCAGCTTACGCACGCGACGCGCGCGTACCACAACATCTTTATAGCACATCGGGATGAACGACTCCACACCCGCATCGTCGAGCGAAGCCTTTACCTTCATCTCGCGATTGTAGGTGACGCGTATGGCGTACCAGTTTTGGGCGTTGTCGTCTGTCTTTTGCATATTCCGTAGTTTTGCTAATATTTTATAACGAACAAATCGACGAAATATTGCATCCGCCGGGGCAATTCCAAGCGAGAAATGCTCGGATTATCCAGAATCAAATCTAAAATTAGTTTTTTCTGGTCGGTTTTCTGGTCGGTTTTTACGTTTTCCGGTCGGTTTTCACCCGTTTTTCGGTCGGTTTTAGTCGTGGTTAGTTTGTCCGAATTAATACTGTTCCTCCTTTTTTTGAATGGGTGTGAGTTCGTTTTGGATGTCGTTTTTAACATTTTATTTTAATCAGGGCTTTATTTACAAATTTCTAAAAAACACGGTCGGCGAAACTATAAAATTCTTTAAAAACTACCCGAATGTTTTGAACTTATTTTTTAGTTCGAGTAAAAGTTCTTAACTTTGAGGCTGATAGAAAAATTGCAAACTTAATATATAGTCGGAAAATGGAACAAACCTTGGTGATATTAAAGCCGTCAACAGTCATTCGTGGCCTTATGGGCGAAGTTATTAATCGTTTTGAAAAGAAAGGCTTAATCATAGCCGGAATGAAGATGATACAGCTCAACGATGAGATCCTTGCCGAGCATTATTCCCATTTGGTAGACCGTCCGTTTTTCCCGTCGTTGAAGCGTTCGATGATGGCGTCGCCCGTTGTGGTGATGTGTGTCAGAGGCGTCGAAGCCGTGGCTGTCGTTAGAGCGATGACCGGCGCAACCAACTCTCGTGTTGCCGCTCCCGGAACAATCCGCGGCGACTACTCGATGAGCGGCCAGCAAAACATCGTGCACGCCTCCGACTCGGTGGAAAATGCCGAAATCGAGCTCAAACGTTTCTTCAGCGACGACGAAATTTTCGACTATAAACCCGCAACAATCGACGCCCTCTACGGTGAAGGCGAATGCTAAAAACCAACATTAAACAATGAATTTTCGTAATCTCAGAATATTAGCGGCATTAGTTATTGCAGCGGCAGCATCGACCGTCGGCGCACAAAATCTGCGTTCGGTGTCGGCGCATAGCAGCATGCATAGCGATTTGATTGCGTCTCAGCGCAACGTAAGCGACCAAATTCGCACCGAAGAGACCACCAAATTTATGGAAAGTTTCTTCGAAGAGCAAGAACCTGAAATCGACATCTATACCGAAGGATGGGATAGCCAATTGGTTAACCCGTTTGCCGGAATGGACGTGCCCGACAACGTGCGAATCGACGTTAGCGATTATGCAATGCCCGTGCCGGGGTTCCTCACATCGCCCTACGGCTACCGTCCTCGTTTCCGCCGTATGCACAAAGGTGTAGACCTTAAGCTCTGCGTCGGCGATACCGTGCGCGCCGCCTTCGACGGCAAAGTGCGCCTCACTCGCTTCGAGCGCAAGGGCTATGGCTACTACGTAATCGTGCGTCACAACAACGGTCTCGAAACCGTTTACGGCCACTTATCGCGCTTCTTGGTTAAGCCAAACGACGTGGTAAAAGCCGGCGAACCTATCGCTCTCGGCGGTAATACAGGTCGCAGCACAGGACCGCACCTCCACTTCGAAACCCGCTATATGGGTTACGCTATCAACCCGATGGCAATTTTCGACTTTGCAAACCAGACAACTCATACCGACTACTATACTTTCAACAAGAAAACCTACACCAAGGCGCGCGACTATTCGCCAAGTTCGAATGTACGCTATGCCGAGGAGTGGTCGAAGTCGAAAACCAACAGCTACAGCTCAAAAGGTACGAAGAAAACCCACAAAGTTAAGAAGGGCGAATCGTTGGGCAAGATAGCCAACAAGTATGGCACATCGGTGTCGGCGCTTTGCAAGTTGAACGGCATTAGCACTAAAACTAAAATCCAGCCGGGCAAAGTGCTACGAGTAAAGTAGAATTGATTTGTGAAAAGTGTCTATAGAATAATCGGGTGTGCCAAATTCCGTTTTGGCGCACCTTTTGTTTTATTTGTTAATCGGGTATCGTTAATAGGGGCTACTCGTCCCTCGTTCCTCTCACCTCTTACCTATAACAACCCGAGTCGGTTGCTCCGGGGTATGTGTGCTGCGGATGCGCCATTCTTTCGGGTAAAGATTGTTTGTGCGGTTTCCGAGGTTTTTAAGCCATCCGAGCGGCGCGCCTTCAAATTCGACAAGTACATAACCTTTCGGCGCATCGACAGTGATTGGTTCGCCGCGAAGATAAGAAATTGCTTCGGGATAGTCGACATCGACAGTTGCGATAATGTTCCGGTTTAGGTAGCGCGACAGCGCAAGCGCTTGCGAGGGGATAATGTCTTTTCCTTTGATAGAAGCAGGTTCGATGCCGCAATAGATGGCGTTGAGCGAGTCGGCAACGTAGCGCATTGCGTCGGCACGGTCGCCGGGTAGTGCAGTAATTACTGTTCCGTCGGACGACAATATGTGCGAGCCGACGAGCAGGTTTTCGCACATTGGCGGCACTTTTTGTGACGTTTTGCGCGAGCGTCCCGATTTGGGTGTATAGCGCGAGCCGTTGCCGGGCTTGCGAACGACAGCCATAAAAAGACCTTCGCCGCGAATCAGATGAGGCAGGAAGCGCATTGCCGGAGCCGCCGAGTCGATTGCCGAGGCGATGCCCCAATCGTGTTCGCAAGGAATGGCGACCGGCTCGGCATTGTAGTCGTCGACGAGCAGGCGGACTATTTCTTCGTTTTCGTCGCGGTTGAAAGTGCAAGTGCTGAGAATGAAGTATCCACCGGGGCGAAGAGCGTCCCACACGTCGGCAACGATTTGCCTGCTGAGTTGGCTGCATTGGCGTACGAGCGACTTCGACCACTGCGCAACGGCTTGGCTGTCTTTGCGGAACATACCTTCGCCGCTGCAAGGCATGTCGGCAGCGATGATGTCGAAGAAGTTGCGCAACGAGCCGATGCGTTTGGGCGTGTCGTTGGTCACAACACAACAGTCGGTGCCCCATTTGATGACGTTCTGGCGCAGAATGAAAGCGCGTGAGCGGTCGATTTCGTTAGCAACGACGAGCGAACCCTCCGGGAGTGCGTCGATGGCGGCAGTAGTTTTCCCTCCCGGGGCGGCGCACAGGTCAAGGTAGTTTACCGGACGACGGTCGTCGGTTAAATGTCGCACCACTCGGTCGATAATCATCGACGACGGGTCTTGCACGTAGTAGGCACCGCTATGGAATAACGGGTCGAAGGTAAAAGCCGGACGCGAAGCGAGGTAAGAGGCGTGCCGACACCACAGAACCGGGTCGGCGTCGGTGGTTGCGGCGAAGCCTTTTTGCAGGTTCGGTCGTATGGCAACGCTCGGGTCGGTGTCGAGTGCACGGATAAGAGCGTCGACATCGATGCCCATTTCGCGGATTTGCTCTATGAAATCGTTGTGGAGGTTTTGCATACGGGCGGCTTATTCTCGATAGTAAATACGTTTTACGCGTGTCGAAACGGAGGTAAGCACCTCATAAGGAATCGTGCCAAGTTTGTCGGCGATTTCGGTAGCGGTAATGTTTTCGCCGAAAATTTCCACCTTGTCGCCAACCCGGCAATCCACGTCGGTGACGTCGACCATACACAAATCCATGCAGATATTGCCGACGGTAGGGCAACGATGTCCGGCAATGAC
>JAQXVL010000210.1 GCA_029224905.1 Bacteroidales bacterium | reverse complement strand
CGTGCGTTCGCACTGCCGTAAATCCTAATTTTTGCTCTATATTTTCGGGATAATTCACGCGTATTTGTTCTTTTCGGCAAAATTACAAATATCCTCTAAGATACGCAAACTCGCGCCGCAGTCACTCGCGCCTCAACATCTGCTGAATGGCGTAGACCGGAACAACGTCGACTTCCGCGCGGCATAGTCGGCATGCTTAACAATAACAGCAAAAATTTCACATCATCGAAGATACATTTTGTATATTGCTGAGTATCAGAATATTAAAACACAAATTTGTCGAAATTCGAGAAATAATTATGCCTATTTTTGTCGAAATCCGAGAAATAATCACCCCAAAACTCGTCGAAATCCGAGAAATAATCGCAAAAAAAGATGCGCCCCGACGAGGAGCGCATCTCTATGTTATGCTATTGTCGTAGATTAGCGAACAACAACTTTAGCAATAGTGTTAGCAACCTTTACAAGGTAGAAACCTGCGGGTACGTTAACTGTCGACTCACCGGCTGCTACGTTAGCCGATTTAACGAGTTGACCTGCTGCGTTGAATACGTTAACCTTAGCGGCTGCGTTAACCGATACTGCGATACCGTTAGCAGTTGCGTGGATGCCGTTAGCAGCAGCGATTGCGCTTACACCACCGTCGGGGTTCGGAACGCATGCAGCGTCTTTGAACTCGATAGGATAAACTTGGATAGTTGCAGGATTTTCACCCTTTTGATAGATAGCTACAGCTGCGATTACGTCATAAACACCATCTTCAGGAACTACAACATCAGTCCATGCCTTTTGAGTAAAGTAAGGAATAGAACCACCATCAGCCTCCAAAGTCTTGCTGGCAACTGTCAAATTTACGTTGTCGAGGTATACAACTTGGTTCATGTCAGCAGCTGTGATGTCACCGGGTTTCATAACATTGTCGGGAACAGAAACTTTCGAAGTTGCTGCAGCAAATGTTGTTTCGTCGGGATAAGACATTTCGTAAAGACCATTGTAGTTTACGAAGCTACCTTGGATACCTGCCGGGATTACGTCGCCAACGTTGTATGCCGGAACTTTGTTACCGTAGATAAGCATAGCGGCACCTGCGTTATCCTTAACATATGTGTAAGCCGGCATTTGTTTTACAACGGTTACGGGGAATGTCCACTTGTAAACTACAGAAGTAGATGCTTGTGCTTCGCCTTCCATGATGAATTCGTCGATGCTACCAACTTCTACGGGTGCTGCAATTACGTAAGTTGCTGTTGCAACGTCGCTGTTGTCGAGACCGTCAGCCTTTGCATAAGCTGTCAAAGTGTGTGTACCAACTGCAGAAATAGCGATTGCTTCTGTGTAAGTAGTTTCTGCACCACCGTCGAGAGTGTAAACGATTGTAGCGCCTTCGGTAGCTGTCGAAAGTTCAACATTTACGGGCGAATAGAAAGTACCTTCGGCAACGCTGAATTTCGGAGTAGCGCACTTGGTAACAACCGGTGCAGAGCCACCTTCGTATGTAACTGTGATGGTACGAATGTGGAATTGCGGCCACTTTCCGGCTCCGTTTTGAGCGTTGTTGATAGTAATCTTAACAGTTTCAACACCTGTGCCTGTCCATTGTGCTGTATAGGCGCTTTTCGGGTCGGCTGTGAATGAACCTGAAGATGTTGTATAACCGGAGTCATCGTCTGCTACAGCATAAGTGTAGTCACGAAGGGTCATATCGATTTGTGTAATCTTACCACCTGCGGGAGCGGCTACTGTGATTGAGTTACCTGCGTAGCAACGAACTGCAGTACCGGAAGTGTAATACTTAGGACCGTTATTTCCTTCTTCTTTAGCGAGCGTAACTGTAACGCCTTCGGCTGTTGTTTGGGCAACACCGTCCAAGTCTGCCTGATTTGCAAGTCCTAAAGCAGTGTAGTCAAGCGTACTGGTTGCTGCGCTGACCGTCATTGCGGCTACTAAAGCCATTGTAGAAAGTAAAAATTTCTTCATAATGAAAATTATTTAAGTTTATAGGTTTTTGCGCAAAAATAGAAATAAAAAACCAACCTGCAAAATAATAATTGTGAAAATTTCGTTACGCGACTTTTTCGTCGCTAAACTTTTGATTTTTCTGCTGATTTATAATATAAAACGCCAATCTATTTGCAAACCGCAACAAGTTTTTCGGCGAAAAATTTGCCTGCACTCGTTTTGGCTTGTAACTTTGCAAATATGAAACGAACAATTATCATAGCAGAAGCCGGCGTAAACCATAACGGCAATTTCAAACTTGCGCTCGACATGGTCGATGCTGCATGCCGCGCCGGCGCCGACTACGTAAAATTTCAAACGGCGAAACCAGAATTGGTCATCTCGACATTCGCGCCGAAAGCAGAATACCAAAAAGAAACTACCGGCGAGGCTGAAAGTCAGTTGGAGATGTGCAAAGCCATCCACCTGCCGCTTACCGACTACAAGCCGCTGAAAGAATACTGCGACATGATGGGCATCGGATTCCTCAGCACGCCGTTCGACTTGGTATCTATCGACGTCCTCGAGCCGCTCGCTATGGACTACTACAAGATTCCGTCGGGCGAAATCACCAACCTGCCCTATCTGCGCAAGATTGCCGCGCTCGGCAGACCGGTGATAATGTCGACCGGGATGAGCGAAATCGACGAAATCGAGCAGGCGCTCGACGTGTTGACCCGACACGGGCTGAAGCGCGACGACATCATCGTGCTCCACTGCAACACGCAGTACCCGACGCCGATGCAAGACGTCAACCTGCGCGCGATGCTCGACATCCGCGACCGCCTGGGCGTGCGCGTGGGCTATAGCGACCACACTCGCGGCATCGAAGTGCCTATCGCCGCCGTGGCGCTCGGTGCGGAAGTCATCGAAAAGCATTTTACGCTCGACCGCAACATGACCGGACCCGACCATAAGGCAAGTCTCGAGCCCGACGAACTCAAAGCTATGGTCGACGCCATTCGCAACATCGAATCGGCTCTCGGCGACGACGAAAAGCACGTTTCGCCGTCGGAGCGCCCCAACATCGTGGTGGCGCGAAAAAGCATCGTCGCCGCGCGTCCGATTGCCGCCGGTGAGGTGCTCTCCGAAGAAAATATCACAGTAAAGCGCCCCGGCAACGGCATTTCGCCCATGCGTTGGGACGAAGTGATTGGAACTAAGGCTATTCGCGATTTCGGCTACGACGAACTTATTGAAATCTAAGAGCCTGTTTCATAAGAAAAGTTAAATAATGAGGCTGTCAGTCATTGAGCAGGTTTGTTTGTGCTTACAAGGGCGTGTGGCGAGCCACATAACCGTTAAGCACGGACAAAGATGCCAATGAATGGCAGAGCAGGCTAAAAAATATAAAAAAACAAAAATACAAAATAGAAAATGACAAATATAAAAAACATAAATAATACTAAAGCATCGCATCTTTTTGTTGCTTTTCGCCCTTCACTTCAGTCACTTAGCTCGCTAAGCTCCTTCAGTTCAGGACAAAAATCAATCAAAAATCTGCGACCTCATATTTTAACTTTTCTTATGAAATAGGCTCTAAGATGAGAAAAGTATGCATTGTCACCGGCACACGCGCCGACTGGGGATTGCTCAGCGGCATCGCTAAGGCGCTCGACGCTCGCAGCGACGTCTGCCTGCAAATCGTGGCTACAAATATGCACCTGTCGGCGAAATTCGGCAACACCGTCAACGAGATTCTCGACGCCGGGCTGACCGTGACGCGCCGCGTGCCCATCGACACCGACGCGGAAGGACCGACAGCAACGGCAACGGCTATGTCGCAGTGCCTCAAAGGCATGGCGGAGGCGTTCGCCGAACTGCGTCCCGACGTGCTCGTCATCCTCGGCGACCGCTTCGAGATGCTTGCCACGGCAAGCGCCGCCCTGGTGATGCACATTCCCATCGTGCACATCGCCGGCGGCGCTATCAGCGAAGGTGCGTTCGACGAAAGCATACGCCACGCCATCACCAAGATGAGCCACATACACCTGGTCGAAACCGAGGCCTACCGCCGCCGCGTCGTCCAACTCGGCGAAGACCCGCGTCGCGTCGTCAACACCGGCGCTATCGGCGTCTACAACATTCGCCACGTCCCGCTAATGACAGCCGCCGAACTCGAAGAAAGCCTCGGCACCGACATCCCCCGCAAATCGATGCTCGTCACCTTCCACCCGGCAACGCTCGACGCCGAATCGCCCGTCGACCAATGCCGCAACTTGCTGGACGCGCTCGACTGTTATCCCGACTACAAAGTGATTTTCACCTACCCCAACAACGACACGCAAAGCAGCCGAATCATCAGCCTCATCAACGACTACGTCGACCGCAACCGTCATCGCTGCGCCGCCTTTGCTTCGCTGGGCATGCGCCGCTACCTGTCGGCACTGCGCCTTGTCGCCGCCGTGGTGGGCAACTCGTCGAGCGGCATCGTCGAAGTACCCTCGTCGGGCATTCCCACGCTCAACATTGGCATCCGCCAACGCGGTCGCATCGCCGCCGAATCGGTGGTCAACTGCGGCACGTCGCGCGAGGAAATCGTTAGCGGACTCGCCACAGTGCTTTCGCCCGAGATGCAACTCATGGCGAAAACCGTCGTCAACCCCTACGAAAAGCCCGACACGCTCGACCTCATGGTCAAAGCAATCGCCGAAACGCCTCTCGAAGGCATTCTCGTCAAACCTTTTTACGACATAAATCAATGAAAACTTTATACGTCATTCCCGCTCGCGGCGGCAGCAAAGGCATTCCGCACAAAAACATCAAACCCCTGGCAGGCAAGCCGTTGATTGGCTATTCTATCGACGTCGCCCGTCAACTTGCTGACGACGCCGACATCTGCCTGACCACCGACGACCCCGAAATCGCCCGCACGGCGGAAAGTATGGGTCTGAACGTGCCCTTTCTCCGTCCGGCAAGCCTCGCCACCGACACCTGCGGAACCTACGAAGTGCTCATCCACGCGCTCGACTTCTACCGCGACCGCGGCATCGACTACGACACGCTCGTGCTGCTGCAACCGACGTCGCCGATGCGCACCGCCGACGACGTACGCGCCGCACTGGAGCTCTATTCGCCCGACATCGACATGGTGGTTACCGTCAAAGAAGCCGCGTCAAATCCCTACTACAACTGCTACGAGACCGACAGCGACGGATTTCTGCACATCTCGAAAGGCGACGGCGGCTACACACGCCGACAAGATGCGCCGAAGGTGTGGGAATACAACGGCGCCGTATACGTCATCAACGTCGAGTCGCTGCGACAAATGCCGCTGTCGGCATTCACGCGCCGTCGCATGTCGGTAATGCCCGCCGAACGAAGCGTCGACCTCGACACGCCCATCGACTGGCTTATCGCTGAAAAACTTATCGAAAACTCCAAGCAATAATACTTACTTGAAATAGGAAACCGGGAACCGGAGTCCGATTTCAGATTTCAGATTTCCGATTCCCGGTTTCAGATTTCTTACACCCTATTTCACCTTCCAGACGAACATACGGTCGCTGGGACGCACCTTTTCGTCGACGCGGATAGAGAATCGGTCGCCTTTGACAGCCTTTTCGACGGGCTTAAGATCGACGCGGATTTCTTCGACCTTCATAATGATCGCCCCGGTGGTCGGACCGGTGATTACCACCTCATCGCCGACGTGCAGTTCGCCGTTTTCCATCAGAAATTCGGCAACGCGGATGTTCGAGAAGTAGCGCACGCCCTTTGCGGCATAGACCTTGACGCGCGTCGCCGACGAGCCGTACTTCCACGTCCATTCACCCAGGCGTTGCCCGAGATAATAGCCGTTCCAGAAGCCGCGGTTGAACACCTTCGCCAGTCGCGCATCCCAGTCGGCGATTTTCTCGTCGCCGTAAGTGCCGTCGAGGTATGCACAAATCGCCTCGTTGTAGCATTGCACCACCGTGCGAACGTATTCCGGACCGCGAGCCCGACCTTCGATTTTGAACACGCGCACGCCCGAATCTATCATTTTGTTCAGAAAATGTATGGTTTTCAAGTCTTTAGGCGACATTATATACTTATTGTCGACAGCCAATTGGTCGCCGGTTTCGAGGTCGGTCACCTCGTAGCCGCGCCGACAAATCTGCGTGCATGCGCCGCGATTGGCTGACGAATTCATCTCGTGCAGACTCAGATAGCACTTGCCCGAAACAGCCATACACAGCGCGCCGTGGCAGAACATCTCGATGCGCACCGGCTTGCCGTGCGGACCGCAGATGCCTTCCCGGCAGATTGTATTGTAGATGCCCGACACCTGGTCGAGATTGAGTTCGCGCGCCAGAACCACCACGTCGGCAAACTGCGAATAGAAGCGCAACGCCTCCGAATTCGACACGTTCAACTGCGTTGAGATATGCACTTCCACGCCGATTTGACGCGCATAGGTGATTGCCGCCATATCGCTGGCAATGATAGCTGTCAACTTCGCCTCGCGAGCCGCATCGACGATGTGGTGCATCAGTTCGATATCCTCGTCGTAGACCACCGTATTGACCGTCAGATAGCTTTTCAGCCCGTGCTCGTTGCATACGCGCGCTATCTCGTGAAGGTCATCAATAGTGAAATTTATCGATGAGCGAGCACGCATGTTCAAGCCCTCGATACCGAAATATATAGCATCGGCGCCGCCTTGGATTGCCGCGTAGAGCGACTCCCACGACCCTACAGGCGCCATTATCTCAAACTCTTTTCTATCCATAAATCTGTCGATTCGTTTTACAACCGCAAAGTTACAACCATTTCAACGAAATTCAAAATCACACCGACGCCCCCGAAAATACGAGTCGGCGGAGGAACACCCTCCACCGACCCGAAAACGAGATTGTTTAGAATATTTAATAGATGTACATTGTCTTAATCGTTCGACTCGCGTTTGCACTTCGAGTCGCCGCAACCTTTTTTATGGTACTGCTTCTTTTCCTTGCCCGACTTGCGCTTATTCATCTCGTTGCGCATTCTTTCGTAACCTTTCTTCTCACGTTCATACATTTGCTGTATTTGGCGAGGCGTAAGAGTTTTGCGGAATTTCTTATAATACTTTTCGCGAACGTTGACAATTTGCTTGCTCATCGCAAACCGATTCAGGATATCCTGCTCGATTTCGTCGTCGGTCATCTCGCTGCGTTTCTTATTGCGCTTTCCATACTTGTCGCGAGCCGCTTTCAGTTCATCTTGATACGACTTATAAGTATCGGTGAACGACTTAGCCTTTGCATCGTCGAGTTTAAGGTCGCTAACGATGTCTTTGCATTGACATTCAATGATTTGTTCGCGCGTCGGACGCTGCTTACGGTTATCGTCGGCGCGTGCCGTCAGGCTGCAAGTGAGCAGCAGGCATACGGTTGCTAATACTGCTAAATGTTTCATAATTAGTTAGTTTTATTGTTCGTCAAAATAGATATCACTTTCTGCAAAAGCCACCCATTGTTGGAGCTCTTCGTCGGTCATATACTTCTCCGGCGCTTCGGCAATTTGTTGGATAGCGGCAGCACTAAGGTCGTCGCTCGCCGCCCTGCGAAGCGAATAGCCCACAGCAACCACGATGGCAACCACAGCCGCCGCAGAGGCAGTCAGTCGAACGAAGCGAAGTCGCCGGCGTCGGCTAATCTCTTTGCTCAGGCGCTCCCCGGCTTGCTCGAAAAAGCCCTCCGGCACCGTGTAAGGTGTGCGCTTATCAATTATATTTTTCTCACTCATAATGCAATAATTTTATTCATTCAACAAATACTTCTCAATCTTCTCTTTAGCGTTGTGGTAAGCCACCTTCAGCGTTGCCGGCGTCGACCCGACGATTTCGCTGATTTCTTCGTAACTCAGCTCGTCATAGTAGCGAAGGTTAAACACCGTGCGCTGCTGACTGCTGAGCGTCAACAATGCGCGCTGAAAGTCGACAGCCATCTTGTCGTCGTAGTCTACGTAGTCGGACTCCATAAGCCGCGATTGCAACGCCTCATCACCATCTACCTGCGACAGCGGCGTCTCGCGGCGACGACTCAAGAACCTCAAACACTCGTTAGTGGCTATGCGGTAAATCCATGCTCGCAGCGACGCAACGTCTTTCAACCCCGACAGACCTTGATATACCTTTATAAACGTCTCCTGAAGGACGTCGGCGGCATCATCGTGGTCGACAACCATGCGACGTATGTGCCAATAAATCGGCTTTTGATAGTCCGCCAGCACCTCCTCAAACGTCGGCAAGTCGTTTCGTTTATGTAGTCGCAATAGTTTCATTAATCATGTCGCTTATACCCATTAGAACCGCCAAACCCCGAAAAGTTAAGAATCCGCCATATAAAAAATGTTAATCCGCAAAACTCATATTTCGCAGTTTTCGGCGGGGAATGTGTTTGCAATCGGCTTTTTTTATTAACTTTGTGGTTGAATACGTCTTGGCGGACATGAAACATCTATTGACACTGATTCTACTTCTTGCAAGCATAACGGCTGTGGCTATGGAGCGCAGAGCGTTGGTCATCGGTATCGGGACTTACGCCGATAAGTCGTGGGCGAAAATCAACGGCGACCGCGACGTGCCTATCGTCACCAAGATGCTCCGCAACGCCGGATACTCGCACATCCGTACGCTCGTCAACGCTCAAGCCACTAAGACTGCCATCGTCGACGCTTTTCGCAAGTTGACGGCGGAATGTCGCGCGGGCGACATCGTCTACATACATTTCTCGGGCCACGGGCAGGAAGTGACGGACATCGACGGCGACGAACGTCTTCACGGCGGCGGTGCCTACGACCAATCGTGGGTGCCCTACGACGCATCGCTCCGCTACTGCGCCGCCGACCGCGGCGACCGTCACCTTATCGACGACGAACTCGCCGCTCTGCTTACTGCTATTCGACGGAAAGTGGGCGCAGCGGGCAAAATTCTCGTCGTTGCCGACGCTTGCCATAGCGGCGGAAGTACTCGCTGCGACGACAACGACACCGCGCGCGGTGCTTTCGATGCGTTCGTTATCCCAAAGCCGGCAAAAGCTCCGAAACCGAAGAACTACGCCGAGGACTGGATTACCGTCAGCGCTTGCAAAAGCTATCAGACCAACTACGAACTCCGCAATCCGAAATGCGGTAAAATCACTTACGCTCTGTCGATTATTGCCGGCGAAGGCAAATTCATCTCTAACATACAAACTCTAAAACGAATTAATGATTTTATCAACAGCAACGCTCCATTGGAATGCCAAACGCCGACCATTACAGGCAATACTTCTATGTGTAACATCTTTGACTTTCTTCTAAAAAATGACAAAAAGAGTAACCAAAATCCCTGATGCCGAACTCGTTAAGAGGCTGACTGCCGATGTGCGCATCCAAGAAGCGCTCTACAACGAGTGGTACAACTACTTCGAAACGCACTATCGCGGTGTGTTTTTCAATGTTGACGACAACAAAGACGTGCTGATTCACGACGCATATATTACGCTATATAAGAAGGTGGAATCGGGCGCTATCTATGCCGACGACTGCGTTCGCAGCGCCGACGGTAAGCCGTTCTCTTGCCGACTCACCACGTTTATGATGAAAATTGCCATCAACAAGAATCGCGAACTTGTTCGCTCCGACGAGCATTTGGAATCGCTCGACGACGTCAACGCCCGGCCGGTGGTCGAAGAAGCCGCCGAATATCCTTTCTCCGACGAGCCCGACGAATTGATGATTCGCGAAATTGTTGCCTCGACAATCGCCGACATGTCGGAACGTTGCCGACAAGTGTTGACGCTTTTCTACTATAAACAGAAAAATCTCGACGAGATTCTCGACATTATGCCTTCTTTTGAAAGCAAAGATGCGCTGAAAACGCATAAACACAAATGCATGACGCGACTCAAAGAGATTGCTCTACAGACTTACAACACCTACTTAAATTCTTAAACAATGACTGATAATCACGACATACAAGACCGAGTCGACCGATACCTGCTCAACCGCATGAGCGAGGCTGAACGCGCTGAGTTTGAACAACAGATGCGCGACTACAAAGAGCTCCGCGAACAGGTTAACTTTACGCGTATCGTCAAGACCGAACTCGCCGACCGCGCCCGTCTCGAAGAGATGATGCAGCGCTGCGACGACCGTCGCCGACGTCAACACACTTTGCGCCGCCGCAAAATCGTTTGGCTGACAACGTCGCTGAGCGCAGCCGCTGTCGTGGCTCTCGGGGTGTTCTTCTCGTGGAACGTCAACGACCGAATTGTGCCTAATGTTTCGTCCGTCGGCTCCGAAATTTCTTTCCGCGGAAGTAACGTGCCGGCTGACGTTGCCACGCTCATCAACTCCGGCAAATACGAGGAAGCGCTGGCAGCTGTCGATTCGCTAAAGACCGTACTCGACAAATATAACGCCGAAATTGCCGCCGACACTTGCATCGCCGACGACGAACGGCAATACCGTCTAACAGAGTCGACCAAAGAAGCCGACCGACTCGACTGGCTTCGCGCTAACGCCCTAATCGGTTTGGGCAAAACCGACGAAGCGGCTGCAATACTTTTGCGCCTGCGCTCCGAAAAGTCGGCCTACGCAAACCAAGCCGACTCACTTTATAAACTTATCAAATGAACAAAATATTAACCATCATCACGATAGCCGCGCTTGCGTGCGGCTTTGTCGGTTTTGCCAACGTCGCACCCGACAACACTCCCGACAGCGCTGAAGCAATCTACAAAAAAGGCAAGACTCTGCTTTACAAATACGATTACGCCAATGCCGAACCCCTCCTCAACCAAGCCTTGCAATTATATCTGCAAGCCGGCGACAAGCGTAGCGCAGGTGTGGTATACAGCAAACTCGGCGATTTGTACAAATTTAAAGAATTGAACAGCAAATCTGCCGAATTCTATCTCAAATCGTTTGAGATTGGCAAAGAGGTTGCCGACTCAGCAACAATGCTCGCCGCAACAAAAGGCCTTGTCAAGGTGTATACCAACCTCGGGAATGTCACCGAAGCCAATCGCTTCGACGAAATCTACACCGAACTCGTCGAAAAGAGCGACAACGCCGACCGAAAAATCGACTTCTTCGTCGACCGTCACACTAAAGCACTCAATCAAAAAAACTACGACGTCGCCGAAGCATGGCTTCGCCGCATCGAGCCGCTGATTCGCGAGGCAAGCGACTCCACATACCGACGTCAATCATATCTATACTTCCTCGGACGCGTATACGAATACCGAAAAGACTACGACACTGCCGAAAAATATCTCCTTCAAGCAGTTAAAGTCAACCCATCAACTCGCATGACTTATAGCGACTTGATTAGCCTATATCGTTACAAAGGCGACAAGGAGAAATGCTATGCGGCAATCGACAGCCTCGACAAATACACACCAAAAGACGGAAAATTCCAAGAGCATTCGTTATATATGATGAGCGCAATTCACAAACGCGCATTCGGCGACTTTGCCGAAGCTCTCGAAGATTTCAAGAAAAGTTATGACATTTACGTTAAAAATTACGGACCGAAAACGCAAGATGCTCTTTACACTCTTGAGTTGATGATTCGCACGGAAAAGGACTTGGAGCGTTTCGACGATTGCGTCGACCACTACAAACAACTCACTGAATACTACAAAGAAATCTACGGCGCCGACCATCTCTATTACGCACAAAAGCTGATAGCGTTAGCCAATGCACAAGCCTTCGCCGGACGTTTCGACAACGGCGCCGCCGATTTTGCTCGCGCCGCCGACATACTTCGCGCTGCAGTCCGCCGACAGATGCCATACGCTTCCGTCGGCTCAAAACACGAATTCTGGGACTACTCGACCAAACTGCTGAGCAATATGCCCGGTTTCGGAATCGGCGCCGGGCAAGTACAAAACGAATTTACCCGATCTTGCTTCGACGCTACATGCCTCACCAAGGCGTTCCTCCTCGATTCGGAGCGCTCTGCGCTCGACCTCATCCGACAACACGGTTCCGAGCAAGACATCGACGACTTTACGGAAATTACTAAAATCAACACTCACATCAAGGACCTCAGCCGTAACATCAAAGACAACGCCGACTCGATTGCAATACTCAACGACCGCAAAACCGAACTCGAACACAACCTGACTCGACGATGCAAAACCTACGGCGACATTACCGACTTCTTCGACATCGACTACTATAAAATTCGCAACGCCCTCCGTCCCGGCGAGGTGCTCTTCGACTTCTCCAACGCTTCCGACTCAAATAACTCGCTATTCTACACGCTCTTCGTCGTCAATAGCACGCAGCAATATCCATTGCTCAAAAAAGCATTCACCCAACAGCAACTCGACTCGATTTCGGCAACAAATCCTTACGACTACTACGACGCCGAGCGCTCCGCTAAGTTACTCAAACTCGTTTGGGACCCAATAAAAGATTACGCCACCGAAGGCTCGACGGTCTACTACGTGCCGTCGGCTCATATGTCGAACATGCAAATCGAATCGCTTACGCTCCCCGACGGTAGTCTGCTGAGCGACCACTACAACTTCGTGCGACTCTCGTCGGCTCGGCAAATCACGCGACTCAACAAAACCATCGACATATCGTCGAAAACCACGGCGCACCTCTACGGCGGCATCGACTATTTCTCAAACACCGACAGTCTGCGACTCGTGGCAAGTCGTTATGCCCCGCTGCCGCAACTCGCCAGCCGTGGCGACCTGCGCGGCGATTCCGTGTTCTACAACCTGCCCGGAACACGCACCGAAGTGGAATCGATTCGACAAATTCTCGCCCGACGCGGCGTCGATGCTAAAATCTTCGCCGACGCTAACGCCAGTGAAGAAGCCTTCCTCGCAATCGACGGAAACGCGCCCGCCATTCTCCACCTCGCAACCCACGGGTTCTACTATCAACCGCAAGAGTCGTCAAACTACCTGAAAGGCTATACCGACGCAATGTCGCTCTCCGGACTCGCACTCGCCGGTGCCAATACCGCATGGAGCGGCAAAGACGTGCCCGACGACCTGCGCGACGGCATCCTTACAGCCAACGACATCGCCGCTCTTAACCTCCACGGATTGCGCCTCACCGTGCTCTCCGCCTGCAAGTCAGGTCAAGGCGAGCCCACGCGCGAAGGCATATTCGGACTGCAACGCGCCTTCAAAAAAGCCGGTGCCGAAACGCTTCTGATGACCGCTTGGAAAGTCAGCGACAAAGTGACAGCCGATTTTATGAAAGAATTCTACACAAACCTTGCCGACCGTCGCAACCGGGGCGACATCCATGCTGCATTCCACGCAGCTCGTTCCGCCATCCGCCGGCAATATCCCGAACCCTTCTACTGGGCAGGATTCATTCTGCTCGACTGATAAGAGCGCGCTCTAAGCCTGCATTATTCATACTGTTCCGTCACGAAAGGGCTAAATGGCAATGCATTAGCGTGAGCACAGCGATGACGATGCTAAATGTAGTAAATCCTACCTTTAAAGAGGAAGAGCGAGCATTGCGCTAAGGTGTTGCCAGTTAGTCCTTGCAGTAGGAAAAGTATGAATAATGCAGGCTATAAAAATATGAGGGTGCCCCGGCGTCTCAACGACGTGTTCGGGCACCCTCGCTCACTTCAATAACCATCCTTAATCACACCGTTCCGGCAACCTCTGTCACCGAAACTCGGGCATACCCTGTGCCCGAAGAAGAAAGATAACGCCCATAATTGAGCGAAAGTTTAAAACAATAGAAAAGTTAACACATAGAAAAGTTAACACATAATTGCTTGATGAAATTTCAGCCGATGCTCCACGTAACGGCACGTGTAGTCGAGTGCCGAAAGAATGTGGCTCAGCAACTTCGTGTAGTCGCTCCCGGCATCGACTCGACAGTCGTAGCACAACGAAACATTACCCGAATTAAGGACCATCGCTTTAACAAACTTAACACCACGATTTGCATAATTTACCACTCGGAGCAACTCGTCGGCGCCGCATTCGCCCACCTCCAAATACGGCAGCGACACTCGCAAAAAATCGATTTCCGGCCGTCGGCTCAGCATATATTGCCGACCTTTATAGTCTGCCATCCACCCGAAAGGCGCCATCGGAACCACTTCGCTACAGACCGCTCGGAGAGCATTACTTAGTTTATTATTGTCTATCATAGTTCGCCAATTTGCCTATTTATGACACACATAGGCAAAAAGTAACCCTCAAAATCAAAGAAAATTTACCGCTTTAGCCTGCAAAAAAGACAAAAAAATAACAGCAGCCTGTCCTCACGGATGTGCCACTGTCCCCTATGTGTCTGTAATGTGTTATGAGTAGTTTTATTTAACCGTTCACCCAAATAACAATAAAACGCCCTATTTTGTTCGACAAAATTGAAATTTAACTTTATTTAACCAATAAAATAAAGACCTGCGAGCGATGTTGAGCGCAGGGAGGTGCCGGATGCCACCGAAAAAAGACCCCGACACTCTTGCCTTTTCGATAAAAATGTGTAACTTTGCGACAAAAGTCGCCTATAAAATGTGTGACATTTCGCAAAAAGTCGCCTATAAAATGTGTGACTTTCTTTAAAAACTCGGGTATAAAACGTGCAACACCATGTATATAAGGAAGATAGAAACAGTGCTAAATTTTTGGCTAAAAACGCCGGCACATAAGCCTATAGTAATAAAAGGAGTACGCCAATGCGGAAAGACAAGCAGCGTGCTTGATTTTGCCCGGAAACATTTCAAGCATATCGTATATTTAGACTTCAGAGAGCATCCGGATTACAAGATGTTCTTTACGCCGAACCTTAACGTAGACGACATTATTATGCGCATAACGGCTGCGATTCCCGAGGCTGTTATTGAAGCCGGAAATACCTGCTTCATTTTCGATGAGATACAGGATTGTCCGCAGGCACGAAGTTCCTTGAAATACTTCTATCTTGACGGGAGGTTTGAAGTTATGTGCACCGGTTCGTTGCTTGGTGTGAACGGCTACAAAAGCCGCGAAGAGCAGGAAGAAGAAGCGCGTGCGTCAATACCTGTGGGGTTTGAGGATATTGTAAATATGTATCCGATGGACTTCGAAGAATGGCTATGGGCAAACGGTATCAAACCAATGCACATCGACTATCTAAAAAAATGCCTTGACACCGTAACGCCTGTCGATGCGTCAATTCATGCCCGTTTTCGAGAACTGCTTAACCGCTATGTTATTGTCGGCGGAATGCCCGAGGCGGTAACTGCTTTTTTAGAAACAAAGCAGATTGGCAAGGTTCTTTCAATCCAGCGACGCATCGTAGACGAATATAAGGCTGACATGGTTAAATATGCACTTTTGGCTGACAAACCGAGAATCCGCGAATGCTTTGAGTCAATACCTTCACAACTCGCGCGCGAGTATAAGAAATTCACATTCTCTTCCGTTCGTGCGGGAAGTCGCGGACGCGACTATATCGGCTGTATTCAGTGGATAGAAGACGCCGGAATCATTTATAGGTGCTATAACACGGAAACTACCGAATTGCCTCTCGACGGTAATCGCATCCAAAATGAGTTCAAAATTTATATGGCAGACATCGGGCTGCTTGTGTCTATGCTCGAAGAAGGAACACAATCGAGCATTTTGAATGGCGAGCTCTACGGCTACAAAGGTGCCATTTTCGAGAATCTTTTGGCAGACATTTTTGGAAAGATGGGGCGAAAGTTATACTACTACCACAAGAACAACGGAATTGAGCTGGACTTTCTTATACGACATAAGGGTCAATGCGTACCTGTCGAATGCAAAGCCTCTACGGGCAACGCCAAGTCGATGAGCACAGTCCTCAAACATCCCGAAAAATACCATGTAAATCTTGCCATAAAATTCGGCGATTACAACATCGGCAGAAAGGACAATCTGCTCACTTTGCCGACATATATGGCATTCTTGTTGACAGAAATATAACCGGCGCAGCGGGAAATTAGCATTATTTTGCTTTAGTGGGCATAGTTCTTGCCCACTGTCGGGAGTACCTTTGTCGTAGAAATTAAAACTGCTAAAACGATGAACGTACTCAACAAATCCATCAACTACGGCGACACGGTCTATGCGAGACTGACGGTCTACGGCGAGACTATTGCCGAAATTCGTAAAAACGATGCATCGACTGTCGAAGAGATTATCGCGCGTCTGCGTGCGGCGGCTACGAAGTACACCGGGCTGACGAAAATCTACATTCGCAACATGACGCAGGGCTGGGCTGTACAATTCCCGTTGCTGTTGGTCAAGTCGATTCTGCAGTTCAAATCGCGTGAACAACTCGTTGCCGAGGGCTATTGCGAGCCCAACGGTCAACTCATCATCCAATTTTAGTTAACCTCCTAAACACACATCATTATGTTCTCATTAGTTATCATCGCCTTTTTCGCCTACGTTGCTTGGTGCGAATTCAAGAAAACCGACTTCTTCAAAGCTCTTTGCCAGTCAGGATTAAGGATTGTACATGTCTTTGTTGAAGAAGTCCATAATCTCAAGCGCATGCTTGTAAGCGATGGCAGCGGGGCTGTCGGGATTTAGCTCGGTCGCTGTGGCATAGTCGTCGAGGGCGTGCTTGCGGTCGCCGAGTTTCCAAAAAGCATTGCCGCGAACAAAATATAGTGCATCGTCGTTGGGACGTTTTTCGATTATCGCGTTGAGTTGCTCTATGGCTTCGTCAACGCGATTGTCGTCAATAAGGGCTTTTATTTCCGCGAGATTCATCATTTGCTAAGCGTAAGATTAACACGTTGTTCACCTACTTCGAGCGTAGCCTGAGCGCCCTCGACGATTGGCAGATTGCGGTCGACGTGACCTATGGGGAAATGGAGCGCCACGGGGATGTCGAGGTCGCTGACAAACCGGGCAAGCATTTCT
>JAQXVL010000209.1 GCA_029224905.1 Bacteroidales bacterium | reverse complement strand
CGGTCTTGACCCAATGTCAGTTTCATGCTGTTCACGTTGGCATTGACGTTAGCCAAGCCGATGAGCATTTTCAGTTTGGCGCCGATGGATAGACGGTCGCCGGCAAGGCGGTGGCTGTGTCCGAGGGCAATTTCGGTGTAGGCGTTGGCGCGGACGTTGAGGTCGCGGATGTTGTATTCGGTCGCAGCGTCGCTCATCCCTCGTTTGGCAAACTCGAAGAGTTCGTAGGGAAGGTTGGCGGACGCATTGACCTTAGCGCCGATTTCGATGGTGTTGAAACCGCCTAAACCATTGAAACCCATGCTGATGACCGGCATCGATGCCGATATGTTGAGGAGGTTACGGTCGTGAAGTCGGTTGAGAAACTTGTCGGCATCGACTTCGGCGTTCATAAACGTGGTGAGGTCGTAGCCGTCGCTGTCGTAGGGGTAGATGAAGTCGTCGACGCCGATATTGCCTTGCATCCCGACGTTCAAGTTGCCCAGGACGAATAGCGGCATATTGATGTAGCCGCGTTCGGCGGCAAATGCCGGATTGAGTTGGTGGCGGTACGACATGCCCTCCATAAAGTAGGAGGAGTTGTTATATTGAGCCGATGCCGTTGAGCAAACCGCAGCGGCAACGCTAATCGACAAAGTTCGAAGAAAGAGGTTAATTCGTTTCATAACACATAGGTTTTTTCAGTTAGTTCAAATCGATTCTTACGCCGCCGGGGACCTTGAGCCTAATGTTGCGGAATTGGATGGTCTGGTTGGCATTGATGATGCGTTGCGACTCGGGCGTCGACTTGCTGGCTGTCGCTTTGAGCGTAAGTTCCACGCCGTCGAGCAGGCTGATGCTTCCCTTCTTGGTGGAGCGAATCTCGACGACGATATCTGCCGTGCTGTTTGCCCTGATAATGTCGTCGGTTTGCCCTACAACCTTAACGGTAGCTGTAACGCCGTCGATAGGGTGACGTTCGCCAGACGAGTCGGCAACGCCGAGACCGACAGCCGAAATTTCGACGTCGAGCGGCACTTTGTTGATAGCCGTTCCCGTGACGTTGAGAACGTCGAAGTCGTAATCCCGGATGTCATCGTTCCATTCGCCAAGGTCATCCTTGTAAGTCAGGCAGAAGTTGTCGCCGAAACGGAAAGGCGCCCAAACCGAGTAGTCGGTGTCGAACGAGTAGTCGGCATCGAGGTTGATGGTGGTTTCTTCTTTGGCGGCGGTTGCCGACACGTCGACATAGATATATTCAGGAATCTTTTGAATCAATTTCGGCAGGTCGGGCGTGCTGATGTGCACGATGGTCTTATCGTCGGGTGCGTACGGCGAAATGCAGTAGGTTTGCGCCGATTGCGCCGGAATGCGGAACGAGGGCGGCGTAATCACAACCTTCGACGTTCCGGAAGTTGCGGTCAGCCGAGCGTTGATGTCGGCATTAACCGGAGTGGCGTTGTTGGCTTTGAAAAGAATCATCGGGTTGTAGAGGTCGAGCACAACGTCTTGGTCGCGTAAGAATTTCGGCAATGCGCCGATAGTGATTGGGTCGATGTTGACGTCGATGACGGGGTTGAACACGCCCTTTGCGCCGGTGATGTGCACTTTTTTGTCGCTTTTGACGGCGTCTTTGATGTATACTTGCGAGACGAAAATAAACGACGGCATGGTTATGCCCTCGAAGGTTATGTCGTTGGAGTTGACAGCGACATCGCCGTAGAGTTTCACCGTGCCTTTTACGTCGAGCGAGCGCTTCGCCGAGTTCATCATACCGTTGATGATGTTAAAGCCTTTAACTCTGACGTTTACGGTTACTTTGTCGCCCGATTTCACTTCCACATTTCTGACGTGTACGGTGTTGCCGGCTTCGACATTCTCGGCAATAAGGTAGTCGGGAAGGTCGACGACGAGATCTTTGATGGTCGCTTTTTTAATTTGTTCGGAACTATATGAAATGTCAATCGACAGATTAACGTCGGCATAGACTTGCGAGAGCGATACGATTTCGTCGGGCAAGTCGGTGGTGTTCATTTCGAAGTCGGTGGTATAGTCTTCTTCGTTGAGATGGGCAACGTAGTTGATTCCCGAGCCTGCCGAGTTGGCGAACAACATTGTTTCGGGCACGAATTCAAGTTCTTTGTATATAGGCTCGATGTCGGGCTCGTCGAAACTGAAACCGTTGACGTGAATTGACGTAGACGAAGGCGTGCCCGCTTTGGATGCATAGTAGTTGCCGGTCGCTCCGTCGATGGCAACCAAGTCGCCGGCATCGATTTTGAGTATCTTAGTGATAGGGATGGCTTCTGTTTCGCCGCCGGGGATGGCAAATTCGCTGCCTCCGATTTGAATGGTGAGGTCGACGTCTTTCTGAAGGTCGTAAGCGTCGTCGACGCACGACGCTGTACATAAAGATAAGAAAAGGCTCGACACATAGATAGAATACTTATTATTTCTCATAACAGAAGAATTTAGGTTTGTTAGCCACGAAAGCCTAAATAGACTATTCTTTTGCAAATTTAGTACAATAATTGAATTATGCAACAAACTTTTCAACTAATTTTTTGACAAAATTGCACAATGATTTCTTAGCAATGTTCTACAACATAAAAAAGGTAAAAAGCGGCGCCTTTTACCTTTTTAAGAGTCGGTTTCATAACTGATGTTGTGAAACAGTCTCACAATTATGAATGTGCAGAATAATTAATTTCTCAGAGCTTCTTCGATACGTTCAACGACTGTACGGAATTCTTTGTCGACCGAGATGCGTTCGTCGATTGTTTTGCAAGCGTAGAGCACTGTAGCGTGGTCTCTGTTGAGTTTTGCACCGATATTGGTCGACGACATCTTGGTGTGCTTCTTTGCCAACGCCATAATGAGTTGTCGCGAGTCGGCAACGTCGCGCTTGCGGCTTTTGCTGAACAGCAGCGAGGTGTCGACCGACATTTGTGAGCAAACAGCATCGACGATGTTCTCGAAACTGATTTGCTTTTTCGACATGCGGATTGAGTTCGACAGCACGTTTCGAGCCAGTTCGACGGTAAACGGCTGGTTGAGCGCCGTAGCGTAGGCGAGCAGCGACACGAATACGCCTTCGACTTCGCGCACGTTGTCTTTGACGTTTTCAGCCACGAAGTTGATAATCTCTTCGGGGACGTTGACACTGGCTTCTCTGGCTTTTTGGCGGAACACGTTGCGGCGAAGTTCGATGTCGGGGCGCGACAGTTCGACGGTCATACCCCACTTGAATCTCGACAACAATCGCGGTTCCATGCCGTCGAGCTCTGCCGGCGGGCAGTCGCACGACAAGATGAGGTGCTTTTGATTGTTGTGCAGATAGTTGAATATGTGGAAGAACGTGTTTTGCGTACCTGTTTTTCCGGCGAATTCTTGCACGTCGTCGATGATGAGCATATCGATTGTCTTGTAGAAACCGATAAAGTCGTTGACGTTGTTTTTGCGCACGGCGGTTGTGTATTGCGACTCAAACGTGCGAGCGCTGAGATAGAGCACGCGACTTTGCGGATATTGCTCCTTCATGCGGTTGCCAACGGCTTGAATCAGGTGGGTTTTGCCCACGCCGGTCGGTCCGAAGATAAACATCGGGTTGAACGTCTGCTCTTTCGGGTTGTTGGCAATTGCGCTGGCGATGGTGTATGCAAGTTTGTTGCTGCTGCTTTCGCAATAGTTGTCGAAGGTGTAGGTCGACTTGAGTTGCGAGTCGAGCGGAGCATATTCTTGATGGTCGAAAGGATTGGGAATCTGTTGGCGGACCGGTGCGGCGCAACTGCGTGAGGAATCGTCGGCAACACTTGTGTCGGCGTCGCCTTCTATTATATTATGTACATAACGCAAACGCTTTACGCCGGCGAATTCGCGACGTAGAGCTGCTGAGATGAGTTGCAAATAGTTGCTTTCGATATGTTCCGCGTAGAACGCTGAGGGTACCTGCAACGTGAGCAAACCATCGGCGTAGTCCACCGCCGTTATCGGCGCGAACCACGCTTCGTATTGCTCTTTGTCGAGGTTGTCTCGTATGATGCGGAGACAGTTTTCCCAACGTTGTTTGTTTTCGATTTCCATTCCTTCCTTAAATTTTCGCTGCAAATTTGGGAAAAATTTTGTGATTGAGCAACTAATTTTTTTTGCCGAAAAATTTGCTTTTCTATAACTATACTATAAATCAGTTAGTTATAATTTTTTGCTTGCGCCGAAACGTAAATTGTTGGAAATTAGGCGATTGGCTTAAAAATGAGCTTGCCTTATATTTATGCGCTATCGCTCGGATAGTGCTATTCCAAAACGGTTTGCGGCTTGCATAACGGCAAAAAACGTAATTTTGCTTATTTGGAATTAGTCCAAATAAGCAAAATCGGTAAGTTCGATAGCCACACCTTCGCGCATCGAATCGGCTACGTCGATGATACGTTGATTGGCGCTACCGCGGAAGAGCAGCGACGTGTCGGCTTGAGCCTCAACGAATTGCCCGTCGACGATGACGTCAATCCAGCGCAGTGCTTCTCGGGTTTCGGGGTTTGCGGTCAGTTGCTCCCACGAGAATCCCGTGTAGCACCAAATCCGTTTTCCGGTTTCCTGTTTGATGCGTCGGCACAGATGAGCCACCGTATGCGGTTGATACATCGGGTCGCCGCCGGAGAGGGTCACGTCGAAATCGTTGAACGCCACGATTTGGATAATTTCGTCGTCGGTCATCGGCTTGCCGGCGTCGAAGTCCCACGACTGCGGGTTGTGGCAGCCCGGGCAGTGATGACGGCAACCTGCCAAATAGATTGACGTGCGTAGTCCGGGACCGTCGACGCTTGTGCCTTCTACGATGTCGAGAACGCGGATTTCCATATTATATAAGTACGGAATGTTTTATTTATGAACGACGCGGTCGCGCAGTTCCGCCAATTTTGCACTGTTCCAGCGGTCGGTGGTTCCAACGAGGTAGCCCGTGATGCGTTGGAGTTTGTCGATGGCTTTGCTCCCGCATTTGGGGCAGGTGTCGAGCCCTTCGGTTGCATCTTCGTAGCCGCAGTCCATGCAGCGGTTGCGGTTGTGGTTGACCGAGCCGTAGCCGATGTTATATTTGTCGATGAGGTCGACGATGTCGCTGATGGCTTTGGGGTTATGGGTTGCGTCGCCGTCGATTTCCACGTAGAAGATGTGTCCGCCGCGGGTCAGTTCGTGATAGGGAGCCTCTATCATTGCCTTATGTTTTGGACTGCACTTATACCAAACGGGGACGTGGTTGGAGTTGGTGTAGTAGTCTTTGTCGGTAATTCCTTCGATGATGCCGAAGGTTTTGCGGTCGCGCTTGGTGAAGCGTCCCGACAATCCTTCCGCCGGCGTTGCCAACACGCTGAAGTTGTGGTTGTAGCGTTCGCAGAATTCGTTAGCCTTGCTGCGCATATACGAAACAATCTTCAGACCGAGTTTCTGACTTTCTTCGCATTCGCCGTGATGTTTGCCGGTCAGGGCGATAAGACATTCCGCCAAGCCGATAAATCCGATGCCAAGGGTGCCTTGGTTGATGACGCTCTCGATGGTGTCGCCTTGCTTGAGCCCTTCGCAGCCGTTCCACAGTTTCGACATAAGCAGCGGGAACTGTTTTGATTTAGCGGTCTTTTGGAATTCGAATCGTTCGCACAGCTGTTTCGCGGTCACTTCGAGCATATGGTCGAGCTTCGAGAAAAATGCGTTGATGCGCTCTTCCGGGTCTTGAATTGCGCGGCATTCGAGTGCGAGGCGCACGATGTTGATTGTCGAGAACGACAAGTTGCCGCGTCCCACCGACGTTTTTTCGCCGTAGCGGTTCTCGAACACGCGTGTACGGCAGCCCATCGTAGCCACTTCGTAGAGATAGCGGTCGGGGTCGTCGGCGCGCCATTTCTCGTGTTGGTTGAATGTTGCGTCGAGGTTTACGAAGTTGGGGAAGAATCTGCGGGCGGTCACCTTGCAAGCGAGCTTGTAGAGGTCGTAGTTGCGGTCTTCGGGCAGGTAGTTGACGCCGCGTTTTTTCTTCCATATTTGTATGGGGAAAATTGCCGTAGCGCCGTTGCCCACGCCTTCGTATGTGGAGTTTAGCAGTTCGCGCATGATGCAACGACCTTCAGCCGACGTGTCGGTGCCGTAGTTGATTGAACTGAACACCACTTGGTTTCCGCCGCGGGAGTGGATTGTATTCATGTTGTGGATAAACGCTTCCATGGCTTGATGAACGCGTCCTACGGTCTTGTTGATGGCGTGCTGAAGTGCTCGGTCGCGACCGGTAAGCCCTGTTAGCGGGCGACGCTCGTAGTCGTCGAGCGGTGCTTGGTAGAGGTCGCTATAGTCGACGCCTTCGAGTTCTTCAATGTTGCGAACTTCTTCAATGAATGAACTGCGTACGTATGGAGCCAAGTAGAAGTCGAAAGCCGGGATTGCTTGACCTCCGTGCATCTCGTTTTGTGCTGTTTCCAGCGAAATACAAGCGATGATGCTCGCTGTTTCGATGCGCTTTGCCGGGCGCGACTCGCCGTGCCCGGCAATGAAACCGTAGCGCAACACCTTGTCGAGCGGATGCTGCACGCAGGTCAGACTCTTCGTCGGGTAGTAGTCTTTGTCGTGGATGTGAAGATAGTTGCCTGCGACGGCTTCTTTCGACTCGGCGGAAAGAAGATAGTCGTCGACAAACGGCTTGGTCGTTTCGCTGGCGAATTTCATCATCATTCCTGCCGGCGAATCGGCGTTCATGTTGGCGTTTTCGCGCGTTATGTCGTTCGACTTGGCGTCGATGATTTCCAGGAAAATGTCGCGAGTTTTTGCACGGCGCGCAATGCTGCGACGGTCGCGGTAGGCAATGTATTTCTTTGCCACTTCTTTGCGCGAACTTTTCATCAGCTCGGCTTCGACCATGTCTTGGATTTCTTCGACCGTCATGCGTTCGCGGCCGTTAAATCCGACGCGGTCGGCTATCTTTTGTATCAGACCTTCGTCTTCGCCTTTTTCCGTTTGCAACATCGCTTTGCGGATGGCTGCTTTTATCTTTTCTTCGTTGTAGCCGACTACTCGTCCGTCTCGCTTTTCAACTGTTGTTATCATTTTTCCTATCTTTGTTTTTGTGTGGATTCGTTATTCGGCTGCAAAGATAATATGTATTTCCGAATGTGCAAAAGAATTTTCGTTTTGGATAACTTTTTAGACTGTTAAAAATTTCAATGTCTTGGAAATCAAGCAAATAAAAATATTTTTGGAAAACTTTCCGATTTTCAGCGCTTTGCGAGTTTTTGAAATTGACACATTTTCGATAGTCGCTTGAGAGAGTGAATGTTACGCATTGGGACACAAAAAAGGCTGCAAGGTGATGCTTTGCAGCCTTTATGGCGGGCATTAGATTTGAGGTCGTAATTTAGACATAGTACTCTTTTTATATTTTGATTTTTATACGGCGTCGGAAGTCGTTGCCTCGACAGTATGGCGGTTTTCCACTTTGTCGAGGAAGTATGCTTGCGACTTGATTAGGTTGCGCGATTGCAGCACCATAGTTTTTGTTTCGTTGAGTATGTT
>JAQXVL010000208.1 GCA_029224905.1 Bacteroidales bacterium | reverse complement strand
GGGCATCACTTTCTGTTGGATGTGGTAGGTTTCGATAGCCGACGAGTCGGCGGCTGCGCGCGTTTGCCAGTCGTTACTCGAATCTATAGAGAATGCTATGCGACCATCGTTGCGACCATTTCCTGTTCGCAAGTCGTCGCGGCACGACGTTGCCATTACTGCCAAACAAAACAGTGCTGAGAAAGTTAGTCCTGTATGTATTGTTTTTAAATTCATGGTTAGTTAGCCAATTAATGCCACAAACTTACTAATATTTAGCGTACTATCCAAATTATTTTTTGTAAAAAACCGAACAATCATTTGATTGCTCGGTTAAAAATATTTTTTTAAAAAGATGAAAAAAAGGTATCTCAAAAAGTTATGTTCGGCTCGTTTTTGTCACGGTTGACGTGCCCGGTAATGAAGATGCGCGCCACGCCGTTTTTGTAGTTGACGGCATTTGTCCGAACAGTTATTGCACGGCGGAAGTCGCCCGATGGTTGGCGAAAACCGCTATAAGTCACGTCGATAAAGCCGACATTGCCCGGGGCTACCGAGTCCTGGGTCCAATCGCGGGCCGAAGTGCATCGGCAACCTCCCGTAACGCCTGATACAACGAGCGGCGCAGTACCTTCGTTGCGAAAACGGAACGTTGCCACTTGAGTTGAGTCGCGGTCGAATTTCCCCATGTCGAGACATGTCTGTTCGAACACGATTTTCGGTCCGTCGGTCGATTCCGTCTCTTCGGCAATGCTAAAGACCGGTATTGTTGATAGCGCGGCAGATATTATTATTTTTGCGATGCGTTTCATTATTTGATAATCACTTTTTTGTGAACTTTACCATTGTCCGACATAGCATCGACAATGTATATACCTTCGGAAAGTGTGAATGTAATAGTGTTTGCATCGACTGTTTCCGTCTTTATCAATTTACCTAAAGTGTCGAATACGTTTGCCGAGAGTTGGTTGCAGCCATTTGCGTCGACAACTGTCACGTTACGACCGTTGACAGTTATGCGCAGACCGGCAACCGCGCCCGATGTCGTTCCGGTTGTGAGGAACAGGCGGTTGCTAACGTTTCCGTTAACCGTGTACTCCATATCTTCGGTAATCTTGGTATATTCATCCGTTTCTGCATCGTAGAGCATAATTCCCATTGAGCCGATGCCGTTGAAACGGAGCACGGTTTGTTCGTTGTCGTTGGCAATCACGCCGATTTCGGTTCCTTCGAAGTCAGGTAGAGTGTTGATAGACGTTGCGATGTTGCTTGCGATGGTGTAGACGCGTGCAATGTTGTCGAAGTTGCTGTCGTCGAGCATTGCAACGTCTTCCGATTCGTCGTATTCGGCAGTTGCCGCCGGGTTGATGCGAAGCAGTGATTGTGTTTGCTCTTCATTGTTGCGGATTGCCGTGATGCGAAGAGCGTCAACGTCGTCGATTGCGCGAGTTCCGTTGTCGGCAGTCGAAGCCTCCGGTTTGCGGAGAAGGTTGCCCTTAGTGGCATCGTACGGCTCGACGGTAATCATACTTTCGTCGTAGTTGAGCGTTATCGAGGTCGCGGGATTCTTTGCTTCGACGAAGAATCCTTGCATCGGAGGCAGTGAGGCAGCCGCCTCGAGTGTGCCGACAAAGCCTCCGGTTGTCGGGTCCATAATTGCTGTGGTTTGACCGTCGGAAGTCATAACCCAGTATTTTGCGTTGATAACCGACGAATTGGCTTCGAGGAATTTCTTCATGTCGATGTGCGCCATAAACGGATTGCCTGCCAAGAAGTATTTGCTTGCGGCAGCGGCATTGATTTTCACAGAGCCTTTTGCTGCGTTGAGGCGGTAACTGTTAGTACGGTCGATTGCCGTTTGATTGCCCACTTGGGTGCCGTCTTGGTTGTAGTAAGAAAAAGAAGTGTCGTCTTTTGGCAAGCGGAACAGTACAGATGCTCCGGGATTAGTGGCTCGGCTTACGTCGGTTTTAATCGAGAAACCGTTGGCGGCGGTGTATAGTTCGTTGACGTCGTTGTAGACGTTACTCCATGTAGAGCGAACAGCCACGTTCTTCGACGAGCCGGAGAGCTCTACAACCGTAGCCGACGATTTGTTCCAAGCACGTTGGTAGACGGCAGGTGCGAAGCGGTTGTTTGTTCCGTAGTTGAACGTGATGGGTCGGAACAGCTCTGTGAGTTGTTGTGCGCCGTTGGTCGGCAGATACATATCGCCTGCCGGAGTGTTCTGTAGCGGCGAACTGAGAGTGTACCAACGAGTCGGAGCCATCTCCATCTCAACCCAAGCGCGGTTGTAGTTGAGGTGTTGCTGGTTGAGTATTTCCGAATTAGGCGTGAAGTTGATTTGGTCGCATGTGTTGGCATACCACGGGCGGCAACCGATGCCGTTAGAAACGCTGTTAGCAACCATATCGTATTGAACGTGCTCGGTAGCGTTGCCGGCAGGACTTGTTCCGTCGGCGGATTGCGACGGATTGTTTGCCCAATTGTAGGTCGACGTTGTTCCGTCGACGCTGACGTTGATAGTTGCCGTTGCCGGAGCATACATATTCGGATAGGTTTTGCCGGCGGGCATTACCACTTTCGTGAAGTCGAGCGGTGCGTAGCAGAAAGCGTTGTTGTTAGTTCCGTCGGTGGTAAATTCGTCGTTTTCATCGCTTTCGCGATACAATTCGGCAGAAGTTACGCGGCTCCAGTTGTCGTCGTTGTTCCAGTTTGTGTTCTTAGCGCCGGTCCATTTCTGATATTCCGGCACAACTTTAAGTGTAAACACGAGTTCGCCGTCGCAGACGTTGTCGTTGCTGACTCCTGTACCGGCAGTGTTTTCGACAAAACCGAATTTCATGCGGTAGTAGTAGCCTTCGCTGAATTTGAAGTCGTTGTGGAACACGACGCGCAAGATGTTAGCCGAGCCGTCTTTCGAGGCAACAATGTTGCGCACGAGTCCGATAGGAGCCAATCCGCTTTCGCTGTTGTCGTCGGCGGTGTATTGCAGGTTCTTATAGGTCGGGTCGTTTGTTTCGGCGAGATATACGTACGGGTCGTCGCTGACGGTGAGGCTTGTGATACCTTCTGTTACCGGCAGTACGCGACGAATCGGAATGTTGAGCACGACGCTCGAAGTCGATGCCGAACTCTTGTCGGTAGATACGCTCTTGAGTTGGTTGAGCCCGATGCGTAGAGGCACGTCGTCCATCCAGTCGGGGTAGGTAATGCCGTCGCGGAATCCGTGAGTCATTTCCGGTGAGTTGTTGAGAACGTTGAGACGGATTTCGGCGGGCGATGTGCAGACTTTCTTGCCCGGATATTCCTTGTTGATAGGAATAGCCGTTGCATAAGAGTAGGCGTTGTCTTCGCCGTTGGGCACTTCGGCCGGAGCAAATACGTACGACGATTGATAGAGCAGCACTTTCGGTGCAACTTCCTTGCCGTCGACGGTTCTTACTGAAGTCATTTCAATGAGATAATCTCTGCATTCTTCGCTGTAGTTTCCTTTGGCTTCCATTTTTGCTGTGGTCGCTTCAGGATATTCTTCGCGGAAATAGAAGATGGCATCGCAGAGCGAAATGTCGCTATCGTTTTTCTCGGCATAGAAGTCTTCCAAGCGACCGTCGTACCAGTCCATATGTGCATTTTTTTCGACTTCAACAATATCGCCCGAGCCGTCAGTCTTTTTGCCCCAAAGGTCGATTTGTACGACCGGCGATTGGTTTTTACAGCAAGTAATGTTGTTTTGGTCGGGTTGTACAATGCCGTTGATTTTGACAGTCTGAGTAGTCTTTACACGATAAGTACAAACTTTTGCACATTCGCCGGGGATGTCGAATTCGTATGCGCCCGGCGCGGCATCGACACCGTTATCTTCTTCGGTATAGAGCGCCACGATGTATTCTTTTCCGCCAACGAGACTATTATCGGTCGGAAAAGCGCTGATAATAATATTGCGTACGCCATCGATTGTTTCGGTCGAAGCCTTTGTTTTGTCGATATTGCTTTGGTCGAACGCCGGGTTGTTGTTATAGTATGTGCTGAAAGTCATTTTGCCGTATGTTTGGTCTGCGCCCATCCCCGGGATGTATTCGTAATGGAGCACGGCTTTGTCGAAGGCTTCCACGCTTTTGCCGGAGCCGCTTTGCATCACTTCGACATATTTTTCTTTGTCGAGCACCGTGTAGTAGCAATTTATCGTTTTGGCATCGGCGGCAGTTGTCGCTTCGGTCAGACCGAGGGTAGAGAGCAGCATTGCGAATGGCGACTCGACTTTGAGGTCGACAGAAGTAGTGCGGTCGCAAAGCGGAGTGGTTTGGCGTGCTGTTACTTGTGGTTTTGAAACCCAGACGCGGATGTCGTCGATAGCGTAGTCGGCACCGTTAGACGAAATACAGTTGTTTTCGAGCGAAATACTATAAGAAGCGATGTCGTCGGACGTAATGCCAAGATCTGCAAGGTTGGGGATAAACGAATAGTATATGTGAATCCATCGACCGAGGTTGGGTCTTGTCCCGGCATTGTCGTCGATATAACCGGTCACGAAACTGTTGAGCGTACGTTCTTCGCCGTTTTTCAGCACAGCCTTAAAGTTGAGAATAAGGTTAGCAACTTCGGGCGCGTCAGAGAATTCGGCAACCCAAGCCGAAACAAAGAGAGTACTACCGGTACAAAGGTCGTTGATTTTCAAATTAGCCGACACACCGGGGTCGCTGGCTGCGTTTATGTAGTAGAAATAGCCTTGCTTTTCGCCTTTTGTTTCGTAAAACATTCGGTCGAAGAGACCTTTCGGCTTTCCGAAGTTTTCCGAAGCGGGGAAAGACCCGGCAGCGTTATAGTAGGGCGTTGCACCGGAATAGTTTGCAATCATATACATCGAATAGTCGTAACGATCACTATATCCGAACATATATGAGTTTTGTTGCCAGGGAATCGGCCATTTGAAAATCTTGGAGTTCTCCGGCGACATTTCATACTTGTAGTTTTTCAAGTTGGCAATGTAGTCGTTGTCGGTGCCATCGGCATTCTCGAGAAGACGATATTCGTCGTAGTCGACTTTCGCCTTTGGATCGCCGTAGTTAGCATTGAGATAATCTATGCGGTGATGTGCGTAAGCCTCGTTGTTGTTATATTCCGTATCGGGGACAAACGAAGCCTTTTCATTGTCGACAAACTCTATTTCGTATTCGGCAACAACCAGTTCTTCGCTCGAGCCTGCCACGTTGATAACATTGCCGTTGATGTCTTTACCGTATAGACGAACGAGGTAACGACCTTTTTGAGCTTTGTCGGCGGTTGTCGTAATGGCGCGGGCAAAAGTCGTACCGGCGTCGCAGCACGGGGCTTCCACTCCGTTGATAGAGCGAGCGCCGTAGCCTGAATAGGCACCGGTGTAGCCCATTAAGTTGGCTACCGGAATCTCCGTGCCGTTCGTAATGTTGTAAGAACGAATTTCGAAGCTGTAGACGCTTTTGTAAGAGCCGTCGGCGGCTTTGTAGTAGAGTCCCGACTTGCCGGTTTGCTCCACAGGCATGGGGTAGTCGAGACGCACTTGGAAAGGAGCGCCGGCGCGTGCAGTGATGTAGCGTTTGTGCTCCTTGACGTATTTTTTATTCTTTTCGGCACTTCCTGAAAATTCATCGGCAAAAGTTTTTCCGTTTTTGATGTGGAAGATATGTCGGCCTGCGATAATCGGCTCGTAGAGCGTGTTGGTTGCGCGGTCGACATTGTAATATTCATTATAAGATTGACTTATATCGCAAGCGATGTATTTGTCGTCGAAGTCCTCATTCTCAGGGCAGTAGAACGAAGCTATGGCGCCGTATTTTATGTCTTGGCCCTCGTCTTTATCCGACGACCACCACACTGTCGGCATACACATTCCCCAAGTTGAGTTGGTTTCCCAACGGTTGGCATCGGGATATGTAGCGTTGAGTTTTGAGCAGAAGTCGGTGCTGTTGCGGTCTGCCGGAACAAGCCCGAAATCGGGTTGGGTGTAGGTTGTGTAGCAGTCGCGGAATGTACTGCCGGAATGACGAGCAAAGTAGATTCCGCTGTCGTTACCCGTTACGGTGCCTGTGCAGTAGCAGCAGTCTATTATGCCGTATGCGCCGGTCCAGCCAGAGAGTTGTGCGCTTTGGCTACCACCGCTGACGTTGCAACCAACCAGGTTGGCTGTTAAGTAGAACGTTGGGTTGCTGCCGTAGGCAGCGCAACCGATAAGACCGCCTGCATTAACTCCACTGGCAGTGACCGTGCCAAAGACGGCACACGATTGGATGTAGCCCCAGTGGTCGGTTTGTGTCGGGTCGTAGTAGCCGCCGGCAATCGAACCAACGTAAGAATGTCCTTTAATGTTGCAATTCTGAAGGATGACGTTTTTCACTTCGCCTTTGCGACCCAAACGGCCGAACATACCGACGAAATCCCAATCCGGCAAGTCGATTGTGAGGTTTTTGATGACGTGCCCGTTGCCGTTATATGTCCCGCGGAAGGGGTAGTTGTCGGAGATGCCGATAGGCGTAAACGAAACGCCGCTCATGTCGATATCGGAGTTCTGTTTAACGCGAAGGTCGGTTTTGTGTTCGTCGTTGACAAGTCGCGCAAGTTCGACCAAGTCGGCAGGTGTATTCACTTCGTAATCGTAGCTGTGCGTGTTGCTTGTCGATACGTATCGACCTCCTAAAAGGCCGTAGCTTGTCTTGTTGACGCGTTCCGGATAGGCGACGCAGTCGATATATTTGCTTGCGCCGTCGGTCTCGTAGTCGTACCAGCGGACGAAATTTTGGTAATAAGATGATGTTTTATTAAAATCAGAGAAAGGATAGAGAAGCACGATGTCGCCCGGGATTGCATATACGGTATGTTCTTGTATGTGAGTCGGTTGGCGATTGCCTGTTTTGATGCGCGAGTCGGTTGCTGATGTAAAGTAGGCATAACTCGGTATGGAAATGCCGTCGGCGGCGAGTTTGTCGGTGTCGCGAGTCCAGTTTCCGTTGCTGTCCCATCCGCTGAAATCGCACCAATTCTTGAAAATGTCTTTTTGAGATTGTCGGTTGCGTTCGAGGAGCGGGCCGTGAGTGTGCTCGAAAGAATATTGGCTGAACTTTGTGCTGTAGCCCGAAGGCTCGAATAGTTGAAATTCCGACATTCCCCAATGTAAGTATCCGTTACATTGTTCGTTACCTGATGTTTGCTGTATGATGAATCGCAATTGGTTGTAGGAACCATTAATGTAAATCGGGTTAGAAACCGCTTTCTCCGTCGGTGCGTCGTTGCCGAGGGTCGCCGTGGTGATATATGTCCATGCCGAACCGTTCAAACTGCCTTCGACGCGCAGTCGCAACGGGTTTTGGGCGTTAGCGTATTCGCGACGCTGCGTGTAGGCGTAGATAAACTCGTTGGCGATGGTTTTTGAGAGATTAACTTGCAGATAGTGAGCCGAAGTTATCGACGTGTTGCCGACGTGCCAGTTTGATTGCCAGAACGTAGCAACGTCGTTGTCGATGAGGTTGTTGAAGTTTGTTCCTTCCGTCTCGTCGGAAGCGTTACTGCTGAATTGTCCGGCGGAGGTGATTAATGGCGTTACCGTTACTTCGTCTGAGGCTGAAGCATATAGTGTCGACGTCGCAATGGCTGCTACGACCATCAACATTCTCCATAATATATTAGTCCTATTCGTCATAGTCGGTTTAGTTTTCGCGGATAATGAAAATTATACGTTCGTATGTAAATTCAACCAAGTCGGTTTGCTTGACGGTGAAAGAGAGCGTAACCGTGGCGGTTCCTGTGTTAGCATTAAGTTCGCCGACGATTTCGTCGGTCGTGGCGTCGAACGTCGGTTTTGTGGTAAAGATGCCGTTCGGGTCGCTGATTGATTTGATTGATGCCGACATTTGCTTGTTGGTGAGCATTTCACCGCCGTTGGCAGCATCATACATATGCGGCGTGATGGCAAATCGCCCTTCCGTGCCGAATTTGATGTAATATTCTTCGTTTTTAACTTCTTTAACCACAGCGGGATAACCGCCGATGGGCGGGTAGAAGTTGACGTCGACCGAGAGGTTGTAGTCGGTGATAACGATGGGGATGTTAATCCAGTCGTTACGGTTGATATAGGTGAGTTCGTGCGTTAGTGCATAGAGGAGTTCTTCTGCTTTTCCGTCACGATTTATCGACACTTTAATGGCATATCGCCCGGTGGGGTGCGACGAGGCAAAGCCTTCGCGAACGTATCCGGTCAGCTTGGTCGGTTCCGTTGTAATCGATTGATTGAGGTCAAGTTTTACTGTTGTATAGGTTGTTCCGTCGAGCGTTGCCGTTGGCGGATTGCCGAGTGAGGTGTAGTCGGGGAACATTGGGATTGGTCCCATTGCCATCGGTAATATTTCGATATTGTTCAAAGTGACCGACTTTGTCGATTGGTTGGTCACCTCATATTGTAATTTTGCGTAAAGTCGAACCACTTCGATGTCGAAAGGCTCGTCGATGCGATTTGTGATAGTCACGTTCTTTTTTCCGGTCATCGGTAGTTTCAAACCTTCGTGCCAACCTGCCCCGGCACCGTATTGCATGTTGTCGAAGCCGGCAGGGAGCGAGCCGCCAACCGTAAGACTGCTTATTCCGTAATAGTCATCGAACCAGTCATAGGTATTTGCAAAAGCATAGACTGTATATGTTCCTGCGGGGAGTTCGGTGCGGAATGTTTCTTGCGTTACCGCATCGATTTTGCTTGGGTCGCGGTTGACTATGGCGGCTATTTTGCCTGCTCTATCGACGAAAATCAGTTTCCAATTGTTGATGTTTTCGTAGTCGTTACCAATCACCTCGTTTGCCGTTAAAGGCTTTGTCGAAATTGTAAATTCTTGCGACTCTTCGGTTGTCTTCCCGTCGGGTGTGTCGTCGTGGCATGCCGAGAGTGTTAAGAGAGCAAATGCTGCAATTGCGGAAAAGATATATGATTTGTTCATAATGACGATTTTACATTATTATAGTCGGCTGTTGACGGAAATTCCAGGCGCGGACGAACACTCGCGATTGGATGTTGTTAGGCTCTCTCATATCGGGCTTGGGGTCGCCGGGACCGGTAAACGACACGCAGACGCGGTAGATGTTATTACGCACGACGGCGAAGTCCATCGGGCGAGTCTGTTGCGGGTCGGACGCCACAGTGGGAGCATGGTGAATCCACATATTGTAGTAGCAAACACCGCCTTCGAAGCAAGTGATGTCTGCCACGTCTTCGGGGTGGTTTGCCCGGTAGGTTTCGGCGGCGGCGAGGTTGTTGAAGTATAGACATTGCTCTTCGGCAAAGTCTTGACGCGAAGGGCTGTAGCGCCAGAATGTGCGGCCGACAGAGTAGTCGTCGAGGTCGACGATTGTTGCTTCGCCGTCGGAGTAAACGGTCGCGGGCTCGTAGATTGCGCGAAAGGCGAGTCCGGTGAGGAAACGCGAGTTGTTAAGGGTCTCCGATTGCGTGTTCTCGTTGACGTAGTCGATAGTTACATAGCGGTTTGCCGTAGTGCCGCTTGACGAGAAGCTCCGAGGAGCCTCTGCGTTGAAAAGCGTTGCCAGGCGGTTTGAGGTGGTAAAAATGCCTGAATAAGCTTCGCGGAAATAGCCGGCACGCGTTGTGCCGTACCAGTTGTTGATATCAAAGTCGGCGGCTGAGGCTTTAAGCATAGTAGTCGGCTCGATGACGTAATTGCTTCCGGTTTCGTCGCCGCAATATTTGACGTTTTGGAGTGTGGTTGCGCTTGTCGACACGCGGCGAATCAAGTATGCCGGTTTTTGCATAGTGTTGACCGGTAGCACGTGCGTAATGTGCGTTCGTGCAATGGTCGCGTTTGCCGAGTTGAGAACAGGGAAAACTACCTCGCTTTTCGATTCATCGTAGTATGTGTCGACAAAAGCGAAGTCGATGCGAGCGGCTGTGCGTTCGAGGGTAACGGTTGCAATGAAGGGATTCTCTTTGCTGCCGAGTTTAACGCCCGATTCGGAGGTTACTACCACCTTTCCGTCGTCGGCGGTGTTGAGTGCATTTGCCATCGTAAATTCGCTGTATTGTGGAATCGACGGAGCGTATTTGTACGTGTTTTCGACGAGGAAGTCGCGCAGGTCGGCGAGTCGATTCAGCGATGTGATGTCGCCCATGTTTGCAACGGCAATAATTTTGTCGCCTTCAGTCGGGGCGAAGCCGTTGAGCGAATAAGCCCGTGTTGCTGCGGCGCCGTCGGTAAGGTCGAGGTTTAAGTCGCTGATATACAGTTTGCCTATCAGCTCCGTATCGTCGGGCATATCCAAACCTCTGTCGCCGGCGTGGTAGAAAAACAGCGATAAGTTATTTATCTCGTTTTCGTGCCGGATTCCTGCTTCTTCACCATCGATATAAGTATTCGACCGTGTTTGCGACGGGGCGTTGATAATGAGAGAGATATATGTTGTAGCCTCTTGACTATCCGGATTGATAATGTCGTTGTTGTCGCTACAACTGAAAAGTCCAAATATAAAAAGGACAATTAACAAGTTTATTAGTCTGTAGAATTGCATTTAATTCAATCATATTTTGTTACTAACGCAACTTGGCGTTGATATTCTAACCTATTATCCGCTAAATACAAAAATGAAAAATCATTTGTTAGACTTCCCGATTTTGACGTGCAAATTTACCAAGATTCAAGAAAAGAAATTTAAATTAGATGTATAAATATTGTTAATAGTAGGTGCTGTATTCTTTATTTTTAACAGATAGAAAAGAAAGCCGAATGGATTATTGGTCCATTCGGCAAATATTTGTTCTATTTTACCTCTGCTATCAGTGGCTATTTAACCAGAGCAGCAGTGTCGCAAGCAATCATATATTCTTCGTCGGTCGGGATAACCACAACGCGAACTTTTGAGCCTTGGCGAGTGAGTTCGATTTCTTCGCCGCGAGTTTTGTTTTTCTCGGCGTCGAAGTCAATTCCGAGGAATTCGAGTTGACGGCAGATTTTCTCTCTTGTTCCGGTTTGATTTTCGCCGACACCTCCGGTAAATACAATTACGTCGACGCCACCGAGTGCGGCTGTGTATGCACCGATGTATTTAGTGATGCGATATTCATACATGTCGAGAGCAAGTTGAGCGCGTTCGTTGCCGGCAGCAACGGCATTTTCGATGTCGCGCATATCCGACGAAACACCCGAGACGCCGAGCACGCCGCTCTTCTTGTTGATGAGTTTCTGCATGTCGGCGGTGCTGAAGCCTTCTTTTTGCTGAATGTAGAGCAAAGCAGCAGGGTCGACGTCGCCGCAGCGAGTGCCCATCATCAAACCTTCAACCGGGGTAAGACCCATTGACGTGTCGACCGATTTTCCGTCTTTGACGGCGGTAATAGAGCCGCCGTTGCCGATGTGGCAAGTGATGATGCGTTGCGCCTCATAGTCGAGTCCGAGGAAGTCGCAAGCGCGGCGAGCCACATAGCGATGGCTTGTGCCGTGGAAGCCGTAGCGGCGGATGCCGTATTTCTCGTAAGCCTCATAGGGAAGGGCGTACATGTAGGCGTAAGCCGGCATTGTTTGATGGAATGCCGTGTCGAATACGCCGACTTGCGGCACGTCGGGCATAATGGCGCTGATGGCTTCGATGCCGGTGATGTTTGCCGGGTTGTGAAGCGGTGCCAAGTCGTAACATTCTTTGACTTTGGCAATCACTTCGTCGGTGATTATCACGCTGGTGTTGAATTTCTCGCCGCCGTGCACGATGCGATGTCCAACGGCATCGATTTCGCCGAAGTCTTTGATGCAGCCGTATTTCTCGCTTGTTAGGTTGTCGAGAATAACGCGCACAGCCACTTCGTGGTTGGGCATCGAGGTTGTTATCGTAACTTTTTCGCCGTTAAATTTGAATTTGAGGAAAGAGTCGGGCAATCCGAGCTTCTCGACGCCGCCTTCAGCCATCACGTTTTGGTTTACGCCGTCGAGGTCGATTAGTTTATATTTGACAGACGAGCTGCCACAATTTAATACAAGAATCTTCATTTCAGTTATTTAGCGTTGATGCTTTGATTGCAAGTGATGACGATGGTTTTATAGATGTCTTCGGGGCTGCAACCGCGCGAGAGGTCGTTGACTGGCTTAGCCAATCCTTGGAGGATCGGGCCTACGGCTTGCGCACCGCTGAGACGTTGCACGAGTTTGTAAGCGATGTTGCCCACGTTGAGCGAGGGGAAAACGAGCACGTTCGCCTTTCCTGCGATGTCGCTTTGCGGGGCTTTCTGAGCGGCTACCGACGGTACGATTGCGGCGTCGGCTTGCAGTTCGCCGTCGAGAGGAAGGTCGGGCGCCATTTCTTTGGCGATGCGGGTTGCTTCGATAACTTTGTCGACGGCGGGATTCTTTGCACTGCCTTTAGTAGAGAAACTCAAGATGGCCACGCGCGGGTCGATGCAAGCGATGCTTTTGGCGGTTTCTGCAGCCGAAACGGCGATTTGAGCCAATTCTTCGGCAGTCGGCGAGGGCACTACCGCACAGTCGGCAAATACGAGAATTCCGTCAGTGCCGTAGGGGCATCCTTCGGGAAGAAGCATTACGAATGCACCCGAAACAACGCTGATGCCCTGCTTGGGCTTAATCACCTGGAACGCAGCGCGAAGCACGTCGCCGGTGGTGTGGAGAGCACCTGACACTTGACCGTCGGCGTCGCCGTTTTTAATCATCAAGCAACCCAAATAGAGCGGGTCGAGCACCTTACGGCGCGCGTCGTCGATTGTTACGCCTTTTGATTTGCGAAGTTCGTAGAAGAGTTGTGCATATTTTTCGGTAAATTCCGCATCTTGCGGGTCGACAAGCGTTGCCGAGTCGATGTGGGTGAGTCCTAACTCAGCGGCTTTGGCTCGAATTTCGTCGGGATTTCCAATGAGAATGATATTTGCGACACCGTCGCGAATAATCATTTCTGCAGCCTTAAGTGTTCTTGGTTCTGTGCCTTCAGCGAGAACAATGCGCTGTTTGTTTTCTTGTGCTGAACGAATCAGCCTGTCGAATAAAGCCATAATTATATTATTATTTATATGTTCGCACGATTGGGCAAACCGCTTTCGACGGCTTGCCCGGTTTTACTGTGCAAAGTTACGCAAATTTTTGCGAATCGGATTTCTTCTTTTCTTACTTTTTCAGCAAGTCGCGAATTTCGGTAAGCAATTTGATGTCGGCAGCAGGTTCTGCAGGCTTTTCCGCGGGCTTTTCTTCCTCTTTACGTTTGAGTTTGTTGATGCCTTTGATTGCCATAAAGATAACGAAGGCAATAATCAGGAAGTCGACAATCGTTTGGATAAACGAGCCATAGTTGATGGAAATTTCGGGCGTAACGACGTTAGCGCCGTCCATAACAGCTTGACGGATAACCCATTTGAAGCCGGTGAAGTCGGCATCGCCGCTAAGTGCGGAAATTGCCGGCATAACAACGTCGCCAACGAGCGATGTCACGATTTTGCCGAACGCGCCGCCGATGATTACACCGACTGCCATATCTACCACGTTGCCTTTTACGGCGAATTCTTTGAATTCTTTAATGATTTTTTTCATAGCCTGTTGCTTTTGTTTTGTTTGCGAAGTTAATGCAATTTGATGAATTTTACAAAAAAATCGTAGCGCTTAACGCACTACGATTTTAAGAGATATGTTTGCGAGTTCTACAAGGTAGATGCCCGGAGCGATGTCGAGAGTGTAATGCATCCGGTCGGGGACGACTTGAGTGAGCAGACGTCCGTCGATGCCGAACACTTTTACGACGCTGCCGCGTGCGCCGACGATGACGATGCTTTGACGGCTGCCGTAGACAGTCATATCAGTCGCTGCGATGCCGTCGACAGCGCCTTGCGAGGCTGTTACGGTTGCAAAATCGCTGGTCCAACGGTCGTAAAGGGCGCGCACTTTGTAGGTCGCTTTGTCGACGGGCGTTGTGTCGACCCATCGCGTTTCGTCGGTGGTTGCCACGAGTTCGTCGTTGCGATAGATTTCGTAGCTGCGGAGCGTGAGCGGCGGCACTGTCAGGTCGTTGAACGACAGGTCGTCGACGAAGAGCGCAAACGAATTGTTGCTAACGCAGTTGATTGCGAAATGTCGTGCTCCTTCGGGAAGCGTCCATGTGTAGCGCGTCCATGCGTCGGGCAGTTCGATGTAGTCGTCGGTATGAATTTGAACGAATTCCGTCGGGTCGGTGCCGCCCATACTGTAGAGCACGCGCATACGTTCGGGCGCGATGTCGTCGGTGGTGAAACTCTTGGCGTAGAACGAAACGGTCTGCTCGCTGCCGTTGAGTTGCGGCGAAATCAGCCAGTCGTTGTTGACGTAGTTGATTGACGACATTGCCATCAGCATCTTGTTGCCCGAATGCGGCTTGCCTTCGTCCCAGATGTCGATTCCCAGGGTATGTGCGTTGCACACTTGGAATGCCTTGGGCGCATATTCGTTGGGATATTCGTCGAGGTCTTTTTGTATGCCGTAGGTTGTGTCGTGGTCGAGGTCGATGGTCGTCCAGTCGCCGATGTCGGCGATTGCCCAATCCTGATAACTTTCAATGTCGTCGGTCACGGCGCCACGCGAGAAAGGTGCTTTCCACGTGATTTCGATGCCGTCGGCGAGCGCAATCGATGTGGCATCGTAAGGCGCCGGAATTACCGCGTCGACCGAAACGGTTGCGATTTCAGCTGCGTTGTTTGCCTCATTTGCATCGGCGTCGCAAGCAACGGATGCCGTCAATCGATGCGTTGCCGATTCGGCAAAACGGCAAGTTAGCGGAATGGTTGCCGATTGGTTGGGCGCAAGAGCGTCGACTGTTGCGCGAGCGATGGCGTTGTCGGCTTCGCTGAGGGTGACGACCGCGCCTTCGATAGCGGTATGTCCGATGTTGGTGATTACGGCATTGTAGGTGGCATCGATGCCGGTAGCAATTCGACGCGGTCCGCTGAGGGAGGTCAACTGCAAGTCGGCGAGTCGAGCCTCGTCGATAGTTACGTTGTCGAGGTGAATGTTTTCGCAGCCGTCGCTTTCGCCGACGAACGCCACGCGGATTGATTCGGCGTCGACAAACTGTGAAAGGTCAACGGTGTGGCGCTGCCAGCCCGCCGCATCGCTTTTGCGTGTAAACGTGCCGTTGGCAACGTCGTGCGCTGTGTCGTCGGCATAGACTTTCACCGTGATGTTGCCATTGCCCGCCGTCGCGGTATGATAGAGCATAAAACTCAGTTCGGGGGCCGAGAGTCCGGCGAGCGACACTTTCGGCGACGCCAATTCGGCGCGAGTGCCTTGCGGTGCATCTGCGCTGTTGAAAGTGGCAAGGCCGTTGTCGCCGCTTTGGTCGGCAGTGGCGGGATTTATGCCATTGTCTTGCAGCGACCAGGTTGCGCCGTCGTCGAGCGGCTCGCTTATCCATGGATACCATTCCATATCGCTGTTCTTGAATCGTTCGACAAACGGTACATCGTAAGGCGTGCCGACAATCAGATAGGGCGACATGGTGTAAGCGCCTTTGCGGTCAGCGGCATACGGCGTAACGACGTAGTAGATGTATTCTTGTTGATTTGTAGTCGGTATGTCGACGTCGGTCAGCGATGTCTCGGTAGTTTGCTCGGCAACGACCGTGCCGTCGCTGCGCAGAATGCGATAGTGCAGGTCGGCGGGATTGAAATATCCGCCGTTGACGCCTGTCGTAGGCGCCGTCCATTGGATGGTTGCGGACGAGTCGGTTGCTTTTGCGCTTGTAAACGTCACAGCCGCCGGGGCGTCGAGTCCGACGAACGTCGACACCTTGACTTCGATGCCGTCGCCCACTTCGTTGGAAGCGTAGATACGGTAGGTGTATGTGCCGCTTGCGGTTATTGCGTCGTCGGTCCAGCTGACGGATTCTCCCGGCGTTGCCGAGCGGCTGTAGCACGGTGTTGTGTCGTTGCCGCGAACGACCGACACTGTCAGCTCGTCGCCCAAAGCCGCTCCGTCGATGTCGGTTGTCGGAGCGTTGAACGCAATCTCCGCACGCAGAGCGCCCTGCGCAGCAGCCGTTGCTCGCGCTTCGGTCGGGGCTGTCGGCAGCGCGCCTTGAAGTGTCTTTATGCCGATGTTGTCCAAGAAGAGCGACCAACCTTTTTTGCCGTCGCTTGTGTCGTGGAAGCCCAAGTAATAGTAGCCGTCGGCGTCGACGCTGAACGAAATCTTGTGCGTTTCACCCGCCGTGCAGCAGTAGTTGGTAAATTCTTTAAGCACGACGTGCGAGGCGGCTTCCGGGTCGGAAGCAAGGACTGCCGTGAAGTTTTCGTAGTAGTTCGTCGAATTGAACGTCTGAGCATCGAATGTCAGCAGGTAGGTTGTTCCGCTGCGGAGTGCGATGCGAGGCGAAATCAGCCAATCGTCGCCGCCGATGCTATTGTTGTTGTATTTGTAGTGGATACGGCCGTTGTCGTAGGTCCATGTCGAGCCTCCGTTGCGGTCGATGACTGTCCACAGGTCGAAGGCGTCTTGTGTGTCGAATGGTTCGACAAAAGGCACCGTATAGCCGTTGCCGACCACAATCTTTTCTGTTCGTGCGCTCTCGCCCGCGCCTTTGTCGGTTGATGCTACCACTTCGTAGTAGACCGCTGCCGCCGACGAGCCAATGCCGGTGTCTTTAACCGACGTTGCGGTTTGACGGTCGGCAACGACTGTGCCGCCGGGATAGCGAGTCACCGTGTAGCGCAGCGCCGCAGCATTGATTTTGCCGCCGTGAGCGCCCTCGGTAGGCGCCGTCCAACTCACTTCGGGAACGCCGTCGACGAGCGAAACGCTTAAGTCGGCGACCGCCGTAGGCAAGTCTTCGCCCGCCCAAACCGTTGTCGAAGCGGTTTTGCCGCGGTCGGCGCTGTTGGCTGTGGTTATTTCGATGCTTTGCAGACCTTCCGCAAAGGTTATCGTCGGCGTTTGAGCGTTTGCGCCGGGTTGGATGTTTTCGACAATTTCAGCTTCCGCACCGTTGACCGCCACAATTGCCGTAATCGGCTCCGTCAGCGTCGTACCGTTTGCGGTGCGAGTAGGTGCGGTGAACGTGATTCGTCCCGTTGTGGCAAAGTCGGAATCGAACGCCACGGCGATGTCGGTGACAGCCTCAGGTGCCGAATCGGGAATCGATAAGGGCAGGGCATACATTCCGGCGAATTCCGCATTGCCGGGCATGTCGTAGATTTTCGTGGCTACGCCGGTCGTTGTGTCGATGCTATAGAGTGCGGCTTTGCCATTGTCGTCGGTTGCAGCCCAATAGAGCACGCCGTCGGAGCCGAATGCCATGGTGTTGTTGAAGTCGGGGTAGACGCCGGTTTTGCCTATTTGGGTATATCGTCCTGTCTTTTTGTCTAATTTTACGAGCCAGCCTGTGTAGCCCCAGATGGCATAAATCTCGCCCGCGTCATTGCATGCCATTGCCGACACGCGGCGTTCGAGGTCGCCGATGTCGGTGGCTTCTGCCATAGTGAGGCTGAACGAGCAGAAGCGGTCGTATTCGTCGGTTTCCATGTTGTAGAATGCGCCGTAGACCTTTCCGGTAGTCGGGTCGTAGGTCAGGTCGGTCGATACGTTGACGATGTCGGTCTCTTCGTTGCGACTGCGATTCCACGACGTTGTGGAATATTCGCTGATAGACGCCGAAGTGCCGTCGGCAGTCGCGCTGACAACGTAGTATGTGCTGTTGACTTTCACGCCGCAGCGCATTTTCGTGAAGTCGGTGTTTTGATAGAGCGAGGAGATTGTGCCGTCGGGCTTGGCGGGAATGGTGTAAACTCCGGCGGTTATGGGATTAATGTAGTTGCCGTTTGAGTCGGTCGTGCCCCAATCGTCGTTGTAGACCATCGTGGCGCATAGCCGGGTGTTGGTGCCGGGCACTGTTAGCAGCGTTTGCGGCGCTGTCATTGCCGGCAGCGTGCGTCGTTGTTTGAGTACCGACGCCGTGCGGTGACGTTGTGTGGAGGGTGACGCACTTTTCAGTGCCTTTACGGGGCTTGCGCCCAATGCAGTGCTTGCGAGCAGAAGTGCCGTCACCGGCAAGATTAGAAGTCTTTTCATAGTAAAAAATAAGAAAAAGGGGAAGCGTCGTTCGTTTGTTGACGCTACCCCTTTTTGATGTTACGTTATGTTACTTAATGATTTTGCAAACCGTGTGACGTCCGTCGACGTATGCCGAAACGATGTAAGAACCGCTTGCGAGAGCACTGATGTTGTAAGTGTTGCATGCGTTAGCCGAAGCCACGATTTTTCCGCTGAGGTCAACGATTGTCATCTTGTGAGCCAAGCCGTCGAACACGATATTGCCGCCAACCACTCGGATGCCGCCGTTGCGGTTGATTGAGCCGACCGAAGCGGTGCTTTCGCCGATTGTCAGTTCACCGATTTGAACGGCGCCCTTGTTGATGGCGTGAATGCCGATGGTGCGTACGCCGTAAGGCACAACCGGAAGAGTGCAAACTGCGTCGGGCTCGTCGACACAAATTGTGATTACGTCTTGTTGTGCGTCCACAAGGTTCTTGACGTTGGTAGTTATGGTTGTAATGGCAACCATCGATTCGGGGTCGGTGCTTGTGCCGTATGCGAGTTCCCAAGTGTAAGGAGGTTCGCCGTCCATACCGGTCCACGACTTAACGGTGATGTCGTAGTACATACCTTTGACGAGCGTCAAGCGCGGGCTGATTGCCCAGTCGTTGGGAGTATTGTTGTTCGAAACGATATAGATTCTGCTGCCGTCGGAGTTCTTGTTCCAAGTGATTTCTTCTTCCCAAGAGTTCTTGTCGGCATTGACGTTCCAAATCTGCCAGTCGTTGTAGTCGGCAGTGTAGGGCAAAGCCAAGCCGCCGCCAATCCAGTCGCAAACCACAGTCGGTGCATCGCCGTCGGCTTTGCCTTCAGCGTTGTAGATTTCTACGGCGTAGGTGTATTTGCCTGCGCTCGGCACTTCGGTGTCGACGTAGGTCGAAGTTTCGCCGGGTACGAGACCTTCGGTGATTTCAGCTATTTGTTCGCCGTTGCGATAAACGACTGCTTTTGTCAAATTGGTTGCGGCAACGCCCTCTACGTTGGTTGTTGTCGGGTTCGTCCACGTCAAAGTTGCGCTCAAATCGAAGTTGGGGTCGGCAACGACAGTCAGGTCGGTTGCAACGCCGGGCACAATAGGGATAAGTTCAATTTGTACGTTTTCGACCGTCGTGTTTTTGTCGCTTCCGGCAAACGATTCGGTGCAGAGCCAAGCAAAGTAGTAAGTGCCGGCTTCGGCGATGTGGAATACGTTTTCGGTGGTCGTGGTGTAGCCGATTTCGGTGAACGTGCGAGCGTCGGCGAATGTTCCGGCAACATTGTTGATGTCGGTAACAACGCCGTTTTTGATGGTCGTCTTGTTGACACCGCTTGTCTTATAAGTCACTTTGTAATATCCAGCTTCGAGGGCGAACGGCGGAGTTACGAGGTAGTCGTTTGCCGACGAATAGTCGCTCGATGTTTTGTCGAGGTAAGCGTATTTGTAGGTGCTGTTATACTTCCAAGTATAGTCGTCGTTGTTGGCGTCGACAGCCGTGTAGAGACCGAAGAGGTCTTGGCTTGCGAAGTCGAAAGAGTAGGGCACGTGTTGCGTCGGGTCGCCGAACCACGGGCTTGCCACTTCGGTCGGTGTGCCTTCAGCTTCGCCGTTTTCGTTGAATACCTTAATATAATATTTGTTGATGCCGGCAGCCGGTGTGTTGTCAGTCCACGTTTGCACAGCGCCTACAGTCGGATTTTCGATGGTTTCAGCCAACGTGCCGTTGCGGTAAACTTCTGCTTTTGTAAGAGAAGTAAGCGCAGAGCCGATGTTGTTGAGCGCCGGGTTTGTCCACGTTAGTTTGATGGTTTCGTCGACGATTTCGGCTTGCAAGTCGGCAACTTGCGCAGGCAAGATGGTTATTTCGCTGACATTTACCGAGTAGATATAATATGTAGAACCGTTTGAATTTGCTATGCCGGCGTGGAAGCCGATGTTGTATTCGCCGGGTTCGGTGATTTCGAACATACATTCGTAGTCGGCTGCCGATGAGCCTATCTTGTCGTATGTGGTAATAGTGTTGTAAGTGCTGATGTCTGCGCCTTTGCCTAATGCTACGCCGAAATTAATTCCCGACGAATAGTCGTTAAATTTGCTGTTGAATACCACTTTGTAGGCACCTGCGTGTTCGAACTTCAACGGCGGTGTAATCAACCAGTCGTCGAGCACTTTGCCGCTTCCGGGCGCGAATTGTGCACCGTTGCCATAGTATGAGCTTGTGTAGTATTTCCAGTTTTCGGTAGCCGTACTGTTTGCGCCTTTGACAATTTTCCACATAGCTTCGAGAATGTCAGCACTTGAGAAGTCGGAAGTCCAGGGCAGTGCTTGCGCTGGAATCGGACCGACGTAGCGCGAACGAATGGTCGCTTTTGCACCTTCCGCAGTGCCGATAAGTGCCGAAACCGAATAGTTGTGGAAACCGACGGTAAGACCTAATGCTTCCGTGTCGGTCATCGACGTGGCTTGACCATCCAACGTGCCGATAAGTTCGTCGTCGCGATACACTTTGACGCCGGTTATCGCATCTTCAGCCAATGCAGCACCGTCGGTGTCAACCGTAGGTAATACCCACAACAGGTCGACTTTCAGCGCACCTGCGGGATCTTCGGTAGCCGTCAATCCTGTGGGTTGACCGGCTGTCAGCACGTTTTCGCCAACGAAGAAACTTGTTAGGTATAGGTTAAATTGATCAGCCGCCGAGCACCCATAGATTCCCAAATAATAGTCGCCGGTGGTCTCAACTGTAAAAGTCGTTACTTGTTTTGCCCAAGATGAGCTTTTTATACTTTCACGATTTAAAATTGTAGTCCCGGCAGTCAGTGCTTCGATGGTGTTTTCTTGCGCAAGAAACACTTTATAACTTTCCGCATAACTTCCTGTCTTTTCCCAAATCTTGAGTTTATACTCTTTGCCGGCTTCGAGAGTTATTGCCGGCGAAATGCACCAATCGTCACCGGAATTTTTTGAGTGGTAAGGGTACTTAATTCCGCCCGCCGCGCCGTAGGCAGTGCTGTACGACGAGCCGGATTCTTTTGTCCAAGTTTTGCCGTCGCTGTTGGCGTCAATGACAGTCCATTCATCGTCGCCATAAAAAATTGTAGAATAGGGCGTCGATTTTCCTGCCCACATCAATGCAGGCAGTGCGATACCAATTAGAAGTAGTAGTTTTCGTCTCATAATGATGAATTAGTATATGTTGATAATTTCTTCTCTGGTTGAAATTTTTTGCAAAGATATGCAAAAATTCTTACAAATGTTGATTTATTTAGTTGTTTTGTCGGCAAAAAGGTAAAATTTCTTACGGCATACCAATAATGTGTTATTTTTTTCTATGCATAGACTCTGCGATTGTGCTTTCAAAAAGTTTTTGTAATTTTGCATTTGATAATTATAGTTTATTGTTATGAAAACGAAATTTTTAGCTATTCTATCGCTTGCGATTGCGTCATTTGGCGCGCAAGCCGGACAATTGACGCTCGAAGATTGTTGCCTCGACAGCCGTCCTAAGGTACCGAGCGAGATGGTGTCGGAAGCAAGTGGCACGACATATTTGCAACTTAGTGCCGACGGCAGTCGCGTGGAGCGCTTCGACTATGCATCGGGCAGGCGCCTCGGCGTGGTTTTCGACAGCAACGACGTCAACGGCTGCAACATTAAGTGCTGGGACGGATTTGTGCTTTCGCCCAACGAAAAAATGATGCTGCTCTACACCGAAAGGGAAAGCATCTATCGCCATTCGTTCAAGGCAAACTATTGGGTTTACGACATAGGACGTAAAAATGCCAAGCCGCTATCGACGGCAGGTAAGCAAGAAGCGCCGGTGTGGTCGTCCGACGGCCGTATGGTCGCTTTCGTCAGAGACTGTAACGTCTACGTGGCAAAAATCGATTACGGCACGGAGGTGGCTGTGACTACCGACGGAAAGGTGAATAGCGTAACCAACGGCGTGCCCGACTGGGTCTATCAAGAAGAATTCGGCATGCTTGGGTCGCTGACATGGTCGGCAGACAATTCGATGCTGGCATTTATTCGCTGGGACGAGTCGGAAGTGCCGCTCTACAGTCTGCCCGTCTATCGCGGCGCATGCAATCCGAAGGAAGAGTATGCCAAATATCCGGGCGAAATCCGTTACAAATATCCCGTAGCCGGCGAGCGCAATTCGCGTGTGTCGGTGCTTAGCTACGACGTCGAAACGCGTGCCCTCAAGACAATGAACCTTCCCGTCGACAGCGAGACTTACGTCAATCGCATCGAGTTTTCGCCGACAATCGATCGCTTGATGGTCAACACTTTGAACCGCAATCAGAACGAGATGCGCCTCTACGCCGTCAATCCGCGTTCGGCGGTTGCCAAACTTATCTATACGGACAAATCAAAGACGTGGATTAATCCCGATTTGACCGAGATGACGCGCTATTTCGACGGATTCTTCGTAGTGGCGAGCGAGCGCGACGGATTCTGTCATCTTTATCAGTATTCCAACGCCGGTTCGCTTATGCGTCAGATAACCAAAGGCAAGTGGGAAGTGCTCGACTTTTACGGCTACGATGCCAGGACGCGCCGCTTCTACTTCCGCTCGAACCAAGACGGACCGCTGACGTCGGTAGTTGCGTCGATTGACGTCAACGGCGTTGTGCGCCGACTGTCGACCAAAGAGGGTAGCAACAAAGCGCAATTCAGCGCTAATTTGGCATATTATGTGCTGAACCACAGCGACAAAGATACTCCTAACGTCTATACACTATACAACACGACTAACGGTAAAAAACTCCGCGACATCGAGAAAAATAGCTCTTATGCCGAGCGTTATAGCGGACGTTTGCCAAAGAAAGAATTCTTCACCGTCGAAAGCGCCGGATATACGCTTAACGGATATATGATTAAGCCGAGTAATTTCGACGCGTCGAAGCGCTATCCCGTGATAATGTACCACTATAGCGGACCGTGTTCGCAATTGGTAAAGAACGAATGGGACGTCGATTGGCTTGATTATGTTGCCGAGCAAGGCTACATCGTGGCGTGTGTCGATGGCAGAGGCACGGGCGGCCGCGGCCACGAATTTGCTTCGCTGGTCTACAAACAACTCGGCAAACTTGAAAGCATCGACCAGGTAGCGGCAGCGCGTCATATGGCTCGCCTGCCTTATGTCGACGCCGACCGTATTGGCATTTTCGGCTGGAGCTACGGCGGCTACGAAACCATCATGGCAATGACCGAACCCGATGCGCCCTATCGCGCAGGCGTGGCTGTTGCTCCGGTGACCGATTGGCGCCTCTACGACACCATCTACACCGAGCGCTTTATGCTTACTCCCCAACAAAACGAGCCGGGCTACGAAGCAAGTTCTGCCATCAATCGTGCGGCTAATCTAAAGGGTCGCTTGCTCATCGTTACCGGAACTACCGACGACAACGTGCATCCGGCTAATACCTACGAATTTGCCGCTCGCGCAACCTATGAAGGCAAACTTTTCGACATGATGGTCTACACCAACGAAGACCATTTCATCAAGAAATGCGACGTCAGAGCAACCCTCTATGCCAAACTTCTCGACTATTTCGAGGTGCATTTAAAGAGGTAAGAGGTAAGGGTGCCTCTGATAAAAGATAAATGCAACTAATGGACGGAAAGAAATGTAATAACCTATCGTACTATTCGCCATTCATCATATGGCGAAACTACGTCATAGGTATACTTCCGTTGGTGCTTGTGCCTGTGTTTATCTTCGTTTTGCCGTTTGGCGTTTGCCAGTTTTTGACGTTGGCAATGGCGTTCGGTTTGTTTGCGTTCGTGCGCCGCAATCGTGTTAGCCGCTTCGAAACGTGTACGCTCATTCCATTCACCTCGGCAAGGGCGTTGTTCGCACTGACTATTGTCTATGTCGTTATCGATTTTGCCTTCCACGAATTTCCCGAAGATACGATAAAACCCTACAAGGCATTAGCGATGCCGATTGTTGTATTCCTTGTGACGTTTGGCACTTATATTCGCGGTAGCCACAACTCGCTGTGTGTCGACTGTATGATGCGCAACGGCTCGCCTTTTGAGCGCCGGATTTTAGGGCATCTTTATCGTTCGGAAAACCATTACCTGGTGCCTCGTCTGTTGCTCATCGTCGGGCTTGTGGTTGCTTTAGGTTGGGGGTATTGGTACTTTGGTTACAAGCAGGCCTACTACGAATGGTCCGACAGTCTTGTGTTCTATTTTTTGCCGTTGATTGTCTTCGTGTTCGATGCCTGTATTTTGGGCTATCGCTATTATTTGCTCTATACATTCGGGCACGAGCGAGCCACAGTGCTTGCCGAGGGGACGAAAAGCCTTCGGGTTATTCTGATATGCGGCAACCGCGTGTGCTACACGGCGGGCAAAGACGGCTTGCTCGATACGCCGTTTACGTTAGAAGATAGTTTTTCCGAAGTGCTTTCGGCGGGCGTCGTACGCAGTTTTATGACAAAAAATGTGGGCGCATCGACTATGAAATTCTGCTACGGAACGATTGACATCCGCAGTCGTAAGGCTGTAGAGCATTATTTCTGCTTTGTCGACAGCGAAGACGTTGTTCGGCAATTTGCCGCCGACGAGGGTGTGCAATTACAATGGATGGAAAAAGATGAAATCGCCGCCAATTTCCGTTCCGATAAGTTTTCGCCGTTTGCCGTAGCCGAAATCAGCCGTGTGTTTAACATAATGGTAACGAGCAAGATATTCGACTTGTCCGGACGGCGCAAGATAAAATTGCGTGGCTATGTGCCTCCGTTGTCAATCGACGAAATACGCAACAGCGACGTCGACTTCAGCGACAACCGTTGGATGATTTTGTCGCGGTTCAACAAGAGCAACTCGTTCTATTGGCTGCGCGTTCTTTGGTATAAATATATAGAAGGAATAGGATGACAAATTTATTAGTAATAACCGGTCCGACAGCGTCGGGAAAAACGCGCCGCGCAGTTGCGCTTGCTCAACGTCTCAACGGCGAAATCATTTCTGCCGACAGCCGCCAGATTTACCGCGGCATGGACATCGGTACGGGAAAAGACCTCGATGAATACGGCGAAGTGCCTTACCACCTTATCGACATCTGCCCTGCGGGATACAAATACAATCTGTTTGAATACATCCGCGATTTCGATGCCGCCGAGCAGTCGATTCGCAGCCGCGACCGGCTACCCATCGTGTGCGGCGGCACGGGGCTTTACGTTGAGTCGGTGCTCAACGGCTTGCGTCTTCCCGAAGTGCCGCAGAACGATGAGTTGCGCCAACGGCTTGCCACGAAGTCGCTCGACGAACTGAAAGCCATGCTCGAGCAGATGAAAACGCTGCACAACACCACCGACGTCGATACCGCAAAGCGTGCCATTCGCGCAATCGAGATACAGACCTACTATCGCGAGCACCCCGAACTCGCCGCAAACATCACGCCGCAACCGCGCACCGACTTCCTGCTCATCGGCGTCGACATCGACCGTGAATCGCGCCGCCGACGCATCACCGAGCGCCTTCGTCAGCGCCTCGACGATGGTATGGTCGACGAAATTCGCCGACTGATTGATGCCGGCGTTGCGCCCGACGACCTTATCTATTACGGCTTGGAATACAAATTCATCACTCGCTACGTTATCGGCGAATCTACTTACGACGAAATGTTTGCCGGACTCGAAATAGCCATCCATCAGTTTGCGAAACGCCAAATGACGTGGTTTCGCGGCATGGAGCGCCGCGGCTTTACCATTCACTGGCTGCCTTACGATATGGGCGATGACGAGTTTGTCGACGCAGTGGTCGAGTTGATGAGTTGATGAGTTATTCGCTCCGTTAGTAGCTGCGCTCGGTGCGGGCGCTGTCGATTTTCAGCAGGATAAACAGCAAAATCGTAAATCCCCAGAGCGACGAACCGCCGTAGCTGAAGAACGGCAGCGGAATGCCAATCACAGGACACAATCCGATTACCATTCCGATGTTAATGCCCAGGTGGAAAATCAGGTATGACGCCACGCAATAGCCGTAGACGCGCCCGAACGACGTGTATTGCCGCTCGGCTATCTGTATAATCCTTAGTATCAGTACTGTAAAGAGTATCAGCACGATGCTTGTACCCAAGAAGCCTTCTTCTTCGCCAATGGTGCAGAAGATGAAGTCGGTATGCTGCTCGGGCACGTATTTCAACTTCGTTTGCGTGCCGTTGAGAAATCCCTTTCCGGCAAACCCTCCCGAGCCGATGGCTATCTTCGACTGGTTGACGTTATAGCCTGCGCCGCGGAGGTCGTCTTCGATGCCGAGTGCCACTTTGATACGCATCTGCTGGTGCGCTCCAAGGGCGTCGAGCGCCACGTTGGTCGAGTAGAGGAAGCCTACCGAGCATACGGCAAACGCTATGGTGATGAGGTATTTCTTTGCGTCGCGTTTGAGCGCTTCATAGACGATGTAGCCGATTGTGACGAGCAACGTCGACAGCATTATGATGCGTCCGTTAACGTCGATTCCGCAGAGTATCAGCGTGGTAAATACGATGGCTGCGCCGATGTAGATTAGCAGGACGTTGCGCGCTGCAAAGAGCGACTTGGCGTAGGTGACGGTCATGGCAAGTATCATCAGCAACACAAGCGCGAGCACGATAAATTCGCCGCCGGAGATGCCTAAAATCATTATTGACGAATATTTCAGCGCCACCACGAATATCACAACAGAGCAGAAAGCCGCAAACAGCACAAGTCCGCTCATTCCTTCGCGGAACAGCACCAAAAACAGCGACAAAAACACCAGCGCCGACCCGGTTTCGTCTTGCAGTTTGATGATGACTACCGGCAGTAGTATGATGAGCAACGCTTTGAAGTAGTTCGACGCCTTGCTGTTGAGGTTGAAGTTATAACTGTTGAAGAGCTTTGCGAGCGCCAGGGCGGTGGCGAATTTGGCAAATTCCGCCGGCTGCAGACTCACCGGACCCATCACAATCCACGAGTGCGACCCTTTGATGTTTGGCGCTATAAATATGGTGACTATCAGCAGTATAATGAGTGCAACGTATATCAAATAGGCGTAGGTCTCGAAAAACCAATCGTCGACGAGCAGTATTGCCGTGCCTATGACGAACGACAACCCAATCCACAAAAATTGCTTGCCCGAAAACTCCGAGAAGTCGAGCATACTCGCGTTGTCGAAGTCGTAACTTGCTGCATAGATGCTAATCGCTCCGGCAATCACCAGAATGGCATACAGGATGATTACAAGGTAGTCAACCTGTCGAAAAACTGACCTGTTTGATTGTACGTATGACACTTTCTTTGAGCCTGTTTTTAGAAGTTGAAGTTTATATCAATTGCGGCGGTGTGCCGATTTTGCTTGTCGTAGGTGTTCAAGCAATAGTAGGGCGCAATGCTCGTCGTCTTGTTGAGTTTGAATTCCAGCCCGACAATGTAGCGCACAAAGTTGATGTCGAAACCGTCGCCGCTGTTCAGACTGTTGTGAAACTCCACGGAGGCATACGGTCGAAGCAAGTCGGTCGCTTTATATTTCGCTTGAGCGCGCGTACGCAGCACGAAATCGTTGTCGCCGCTGTCGATGGTGTGTTGAAAGCGCTCGCGCAACGACAAGTCAAAACGCCCCGCGGTGAGGTTTTCGCCGATTTGCACTTGATAGCGATGCCGGTTGTTCCACCCGTTGCGGTAGAGCAGTTGCAACTCATAACCTCCGCCGACGCTGAAATGTGGCAGCGCCTGGTAGTTGATGGCGGTTCGAAAAGCCAACCAATCGGTCGACGACGCATCTTGCCGCGTGCGGTAGTCGAGCGTCCCCGACGCGGATAGACCTTTTGCTATCTTGACTTTTGCCGTGATTGCCGTCCACGTGTTGAAGTCGGTGTCTTTTGCCCGTGCTGCAACGCCGCAAACCACAATCAGCAACAAAATTAATAATCTTTTCATCCTGTGTGAGAGTTTCCTATGTCTAATTCGTTTATTTATCGAGGCAATACTTCGATTTCGAGTGCATCAAAAGCGCGGTCGGCTTTGCGTATTGCTTCTTCGGTAGTTTCCGCCGTGGCGAGAATTACGCCCATGCGACGGTGTCCGACAATCTCCGGCTTGCCGAAGATGCGAATCTGCACGCCCGGCTCGGCGAGCACCTTTTCGAGATTCTTAAACACAACTTTGTCGGTGTCGCCTTCGACGACGATGGCACGCGATGCCGACGGTCCGTAGAAGCGGATGTCGCTTACCGGCAGCCCGAGCACGGCTCTTGCATGCAGCGCAAATTCGCTCATGTCTTGCGAAATCATAGTCACCATACCTGTGTCGTGCGGGCGCGGCGACACTTCGCTGAAAATCACTTCGTCGCCTTTGATGAACATCTCCACGCCGAAGATGCCGTAGCCGCCGAGTGCGCCGGTTACTTTTGCCGCAATCTCCTGTGCTTGCTCGAGTGCGCGGCTGCTCATCGCTTGCGGCTGCCACGAATAGCGGTAGTCGCCGTCGACTTGTATGTGTCCTATCGGTTGGCAGAACGTTGTGCCGGCACAACTGCGCACGGTAAGCAGCGTTATCTCGTAGTCGAAATCGACAAAGCCTTCCACAATGACGCGTCCCGCTCCGGCACGTCCGCCTTCTTGGGCTATCTTCCATGCCGTGTCGATGTCGTCGGCGGTCTTGATGACGCTCTGTCCGTGGCCCGACGAACTCATAATCGGCTTGACAACGCACGGAATGCCAATCTCGCCGACTGCAGCCTCGAATTCCGCTTTGTCGGAAGCAAATCGGTAGGGCGACGTCTTGATGCCCAGTTCTTCAGCAGCCAAGCGGCGTATGCCTTCACGATTCATCGTCAGCAGCGTTGCCTTGGCTGTCGGCGTTACGTTGAAGCCTTCCTGCTCGAGTTTTACCAGTACGGGCGTCGCAATGGCTTCCACTTCGGGAATAATGTGGTCGGGACGCTCTTCGCGGATGACGCGCTCAAGCGTTTCGCCGTCGAGCATGCTGAACACGTGATGACGATGCGCTACTTGCATTGCCGGTGCGCCTGCATAGCGGTCGCACGCAACAACCTCTACACCATAGCGTTGCAGCTCGATTGTTACTTCTTTTCCCAACTCGCCGCTCCCGAGAAGCAGCACTTTCTTACCTACGTTTGTCTGTACGGAACCTATTTGTGCCATTGTTTTTGAGAATTATTTACAAAAGTACTGCTTATTAACCGAATATCAAAGCGAAAACGGAAATTCAGAGTTTTTTGCTCAAACAACAGAAGAAGGGCAAACATCTCGTGCTTGCCCTTCTTCAATATCTTTTGCAACAACAAAAGTGATTGATTTACTTGTTCAGTGAGAGAACCAATTCTCCTTCAACTTCAGTAATGTTCAATTTGCCTTCACGACCTAACCAGCCAAATGCTGCATATAAGTCTTTTTCTTTGAGTTTTGTGGCTTTCTTAAGAGCCTTGAAATTCATAGATTCTACACCGTCGAGTGCGTTCCACACAAGACCGGCCCACGAACCGATTGTTTCAATGTTCATAATAAATAAATTTTGTTTATAACTTAATTTCGGTTGCAAAATTACTAAAAATATTTAAACTGCCAAATATTTTTATGCTAAAAAACATATTTGTATAGCATATTTGTGATTTTTGCACAAGTTATTGCTTTGACAAGTGTGTGTTTAATATAATTTAACAGGGAGGGGTAGGCGCTGCGATGATAAATCGCTAAATTTGTTGGCGTATTCGTAGAACAAAATCTATTTAGACTATAAACATTTAATTATGAACAAGAAATTATTACTTGGAATGCTTGCCGGTGCAGCAATGCTGTTCACCGCTTGCCAGGATGAGGAAGTTAAGGCAGTAGCCGACGGCGATACCGCCGTAACCATCACGGCTGAACTTCCTTCGGGTGTTTCGACACGTGCTTATGCCGACGGAACTACCGCAACAAAACTCACTTACGCGATTTACGAAACCGGGCAAAATACGCCGCTCATCACCGGCAAAGCCGCTTTCGACAACCTCAAAACCACAGTAAACGTGCGCCTTGCCAACGGTAAGACCTACGACATGCTCTTCTGGGCACAAGCTGATGGTGCTCCTTACACATTTACACCTGCCACTCAACAAGTTACTGTCGACTACACAGCAGCAGTCGGACAAGATGAAAAACGCGACGCGTTCTTCAAAGCAGAGACATTGACCGTCAACGGAACAATCGACAAAACTATCCAACTCAAACGTCCGTTTGCGCAACTCAACGTAGGTGCGCAAGACTTTGATGCAGCCAAAACAGCAGGTTTCGAGGCTACTCAAACAACGGTAAAAGTCGACAACGTCTACACTACGCTCAACCTTTTGGACGGAACCGTTGAGGGCGAAACCTCAGTGACTTACGCTCTTGCCAACCTCCCGACCGAGGACTTCCCCGTGAGACTCACTCCGGCAGCGAAATACATGTCGATGGACTATCTGCTCGTAGCAGACGACAAAGCGTTGACCAACGTGACTTTCACGGCAACCAACGGCACACACAACGTTGAGCGTCTTTACACCAACGTGCCCGTTCGACGCAACTATCGTACCAATATCTACGGTAACATCCTTACCGAAGAGGCTAACTTCAACATCGAAATTGTTCCCCACTTCGATACTCCCGACAATAACTTCGAGGTTGCCGAAGTAGCAACAGTTGCCGACCTTGCTACAGCATTGGAGAAAGGAGGCGACGTCTTGGTTGTTAGCGACCTCGATTTGAGCGCAATGTCTACAAAAATCAACATTACAGAGCCTACAACAATGACTTTGCTCCCCGGCATAACCATTAAGTCTGACGCACAACCTGCCGGTATTATTAACGACTCCGAATTGGTTATCAATGCTGAAGGTGCCCGTATGGAAATGGGTCGTCAGGTGGTTTGGAATCATGGAAATATCACAGTCAACGGAGGTTATTTCTCAACTAATGTGAAAAACGGTGGTACTGCATTCCTTAATGATGAAAGTACAGACAACACGAACCCGACAATCACTCTCAACAATGTTACCGTCGACGCATCGTTCTATGCGGTTAATGCTTTTGGTACTGTGAATATTAACGGCGGAACCATATCTTCTACATCATCTAGTAAGTATGGCTCTTGGGCATATTGCGTAAAAATACATAAAGGCGGTACGCTTAATATCGATGGCGCTACTATCAATGGTGTGCAAGGTGGTGTTGCTGTGCAAGACCCCGGTTCGTATGCTACGATTAAGAATACAAACATCTTTGTAAGAAACAGCGATGAGTCACATCATGATGCGTACTACACACTATATGCAGCAAATTCGGGTGTAATCGAAGTGCAAAGTGGTTCGTTCTACTCCGACAATGCTCGTTGCGCATATGCATCCGACAATGACTACTCTGCATATCCTAATGGCGTTTTGGTCTTGAAGGGAGGTAAATTCTCGGCAAAACCGCTTATTGATAACAATCCGGATGAAGTAGTTACGCCGTTTACCGGTTTCAAATAT
>JAQXVL010000207.1 GCA_029224905.1 Bacteroidales bacterium | reverse complement strand
TTATCTACAATCTACGTAGCAACTCCGGTTGCTTACGCAATGCAAAGCCGTAAGATTGCAAAAAAAGCAAAAAAGTAAGATAATAGATTGATATGTTGGGGGCGTGCCGTGCGTGATGCATAGGCGCGCCCTTTTTAGGTGAATATGCAATCGGCAAAGATGCCTATATGCAGACGTGAATTATACATTATTTATAATAAGTTTGCTCGCAAGGCAAATATTTAATACATTTGTATCGTTATGGCAGGTTCAAACTTTATCGACTATGTAAAAATCGTGTGTCGCTCGGGGAAGGGCGGCGCCGGCTCTGCGCATTTCCACAGAGCGAAATACGTTCCCAAAGGTGGACCCGACGGCGGTAACGGCGGTCGCGGAGGGCATATCATCTTGCGCGGCAACCGCAATCTGTGGACTCTTCTGCACCTCAAATACCAGCGTCACGTCTTTGCTACCAATGGACAGGCAGGCGGCGAATGCCGCAGCTCGGGTAAGGACGGCGAAGACCGCATCATCGAAGTTCCGTGCGGAACGGCTGTCTACGACGCCGACGACGGTAAGTTTCTCTGCGAAGTGACCGACGACGGGCAAGAGATAAAACTCCTGCGCGGCGGTCGCGGTGGCTTGGGCAACTGGAACTTCAAATCGCCGACCAACCAGGCGCCGCGATATGCACAGCCCGGTGAGCCTTCGATTGAGAAAACCGTTATCCTCGAACTCAAACTGCTCGCCGACGTCGGTCTCGTGGGTCTTCCCAATGCCGGTAAGTCGACGCTGCTGTCGTCGATTTCGGCTGCCAAGCCAAAGATTGCCGACTATCCGTTTACAACGCTCGAACCTAATCTCGGCATCGTGAGCTACCGCGACTCGCGCTCGTTTGTGATGGCTGATATTCCCGGAATTATCGAAGGTGCAAGCGAGGGCAAAGGTTTGGGACTCAGATTTTTGCGCCACATTGAGCGCAACGCCGTGCTCCTGTTTATGATTCCTGCCGACACCGAAGGAATTCGCCGCGAATACGAAATTCTCCTTTCCGAACTCGAGAAATTCAATCCCGATTTGGCAGATAAAGGCAAGGTGCTCGCCGTGACCAAATGCGATATGCTCGACGACGAACTCATCGACGAAATTCGCCGTACAGATTTGCCCGAAGGCATCCCCACCGTGTTCATATCGTCGGTTACGGGACTCGGACTGACCGAACTCAAAGACTTGCTTTGGCGCACAATCAACGACGAAGACAACCGCATCCCGTCGCGCATCACTCATCGCGACCTCGACGTGCGTCACCGCGTCGCCGAAGAAGACGAATTCATCATCGAGCAAGACGACTCGGGCGATGCCGACGAAACTTGGGACGTTGAATGGCCCGAAGAATACTGGGAAGATGATTTCAAAGAAGAATAATGCGGAACTTGCAGCGCTGATTGTGCCGTTGCAGTTCGACCAACCCTTGAGCGGAGTTGTTGCCTTTGCCACACGTCGTGGCGAGGCGGGCAACTCCGCTTATTCGTCGTTTAATTGCTGCCCGTACGTCGGCGACAACCCGGCGCACGTCAGCCGTTGCCGCGAGGCGTTGCTGCAAGCGCTTGGCGTCGACGATTCGCAACTGCAGACGCTCCGACAAGTTCATAGTGTGCGAGTTGTCACCGCCGACGAAGCGTCGCCGGCGGTCGAAGCCGATGCCGTGGTGACGAACCGCCTCGGCGAGTATGTCGGCGTATTTACAGCCGATTGCGTGCCCGTCTTGCTTGTCGACCCGGTCGCAAAAATCGCCGCAGCCGCCCATGCCGGTTGGAAAGGCACGCTCGGCGGAATCGTTACGCATACGGTCGAAAAGATGACAAGTCTCGGCGCGGACGTTCGCCGCATCCACGTTGCGTTCGGTCCGGCAATCTGCGGCGGATGCTACGAAGTAGGGCAGGAATTGATTGACCGCTTTGCCAACGGCGGATTCCCGATGGAACGCATTTCGACGGTCAATCCGACGACGCGGAAGCCGCATCTCGACTTGGTCGAAGCCAACGTCGTGCTGCTCGAGCGTGTGGGAATTGCCACCGAACGAATTTGTCGCAGCAATATTTGCACACGTTGCGCCCCTGACCGATATTTCTCGGCGCGCGCTTTGGGCGTCGAGTCGGGGCGTGTGCTGACAGCGATTGCTATCGTTCGATGACGTAGACGCCGCCGATGATTGCCGCGGCACCAAGCAGCGATAGCGGCGTAACCACCTCGCCGAGAACGAGATAAGCCGACACGAATGTAACTATCGGATTGAGATTTATGTAGTTTGTCGACTTCACTGTGCCCAACCGCTTAACCACGGCGCTCCAGATTGTAAAGCAAAGCATCGACGCCAGCGCGCCCAAGAAGAGTACGTTGGCGAGCACCTCCGGTTTTGCCAACAGCGTCAAGTCGAATCGCTCCGGGTGGAACGGCAGCCAAAGCGCCATCGAAAGCAGTCCGTAGGCAAACACCTTACGCGTTACGAACACAGCAGAATACTTCTTGCCGAGTACCTTCAGCAGAATGCTGTAGACCGCCCACGAAGCGGCGGCGCAGAGCGTCAGAATGTCGCCAATCGGGTTGAAATTGAGGTCGTCATTGCCGTGAAAGATTATCACAATCACGCCCGCCAGCGCTATCACACTTCCGGCGATGATGCGCAGCGGATTGCGCGTGCGCTCGCTCCGAAAGATTGCCATAGCGAGCAG
>JAQXVL010000206.1 GCA_029224905.1 Bacteroidales bacterium | reverse complement strand
GCCGGTCGTTGCCTCTTCGGCGGAGATGCGAGCCGCCGTCTCGAGATTCTCGGGCTTGAACGAGCATGCCATACCCAATGGCAGGGTGAACGATGTTTCGTAGCCGGAGCATACGTCGGCTCCTATTATTATAGGGATACCAATGCGGCTTTCTTTCACCGCCACTTCTTGCAATTTTATTACGTCGTCGACACCGTTGATATTGAAGATTCCACCCACCTCACCACGGCGTATGCGGTCGGCAAGCGGACACTTCGTCGGGTCGGGTTTCACATTTCCATAACTCGGCAAATTGAATTGACCGATTTTCTCTTCTACGGTCATACGGTTGAGCAGTCCGTCGACAAATTCGGTCTTTGTCTTCTTCTCAAGTTCAGCACGAGTGTAGCGCGCATTGTCTTTTGCCGACACCATCATGACGGTTGCCATTGCGATTGCCAAGAGTGAAATGTTGCGTAGTTTCATATTGTTTTCAATAGTTGATTTTTCGTTTTACGCTGCAAAAATAACTCCGCACCCACGCCTCTCCAAATTATAACACTCGCCTTAGCTACTTTATGTTATATAACACATTTTCAGCACTACGTTTTTACTACGTTCACGCTATCTAACTACCTATTTGTCATCTCATTACTCATCACACTCATCAACCAAAAAAAGTAGTAAAAAGTAGACACTCCCACCGAAAAAATACAAATAAATTTGCGCATATAACCAGATTTTATACGTTTTCGAAGCCGAGATATCACCCCGCAACAGCCTAAAAAGGAACACCGACGACACACAAAAGACCATATCTGCAAACAAACATTTGTGCACGTTTGTAAAATGTATTACCTTTGCGTTTGCTAAACAAAACGGCAAGACAATGAGAGTACTGATAGTCAATAAATTCTACTATAATCGCGGTGGCGACTGCATCCACGCAATGGGACTCGAACGCCTGTTGCAAGCCGCCGGCTGCGAAACGGCAGTCTTTTCGATGCAGTACGAAGGCAATGCGCCGAGCGCCTATAGCCGATTCTTCGCGCCCGAAGTGTCGTTCGACGGCGGCTTCGCCAACAAACTCAAGGCAATGAGCCGAATCCTCGGCGGCGCCGGCGTCAGAAAGGCGTTTAACGCCATACTCGACGCTTTCCGCCCCGACATTGTCCACTTCAACAACATCCACTCCTACCTTTCGCCGGCTATCGTCGAAATGGCAAAACGCCGCGGAATCAAAACCGTCTGGACGCTCCACGACTACAAGTTGCTCTGCCCGGCATACTCGTGCATAAACGCCGAAGGCATCTGCGAGCGATGCATAAACGAAAGCAAGCGCAACGTTGTGACCTACCGCTGTATGAAAGGTAGCCTTGCAAGCAGCATCGCCGGATGGATTGAAGCCGAATACTGGAATCGTCGACGTCTCGAAGCAGCTACCGACGCGTTCATCGCACCAAGCCGCTTTATGGCGCAAAAGATGACGGAAGGCGGTTTCTGCGCCGACAAAATCCACACGCTCTGCAATTTCGTCAACCCGGACTTCATCAGCAACCTCGCCGCCGAAACCGACCGCCGTCCGTACTGCGTCTACGTCGGACGTCTTTCGCACGAAAAAGGCGTGGCTACGCTCATCGACGCCATCAGCTCGCTGCCATACGCACTCAAACTCATCGGCACAGGACCTCTCGAAGACGAGTTGCGCGAAAAAGCCGCAGGCAAAAACATCGAATTCCTCGGCAGCCTGCCTCCCGAAGAGGTGCGCCGACACGTGGCTAAAGCGCGTTTGCTCATCTTGCCCTCCGAATGGTACGAAAACAACCCGCTGAGCATCATCGAAGCACTTTGCCTCGGCACGCCCGTAGTTGCCGCTCGCATCGGCGGTATTCCCGAACTCGTACACCCCTCAAACGGCGTGCTCTTCCGCAGCGGCGACACCGAATCGCTCCGTAACTCCATCCGAAACGCCTGGGACCTCGACTTCGACTACCCGAACATTTCCGCAAAAGCCGTCAACGAATTCAACATCGACCGCTATCGCGACTCGCTTTTGAACATATATAATATATAACAACTATAACAACATTTAAAAAATTCCCGAATTCCTATGCAATATTTCGGGCAACGCTACGTTATGTAGTATTAGGAAAGAATATTTAGTAATGACAAAAAAAACAAATACACCAACCGACGCATCGATAATCCTCACTTATCGGTGTCCGATGAGGTGTAAAATGTGCAATATATGGCAAAACCCCACCGACAAGGATAAGGAATTGACCGCCAAGGAGTTGGAAGTTCTTCCGAAGCTGAAATTCATCAACCTTACCGGCGGCGAACCCTTCGTACGCGAAGACCTTGCCGACATCGTCGAGGTGTGCTACACCAAGACGCGACGAATCGTCATCTCCACCTCCGGATGGTTCGACGACCGTGTAATCGCCCTCGCCGAGCGTTTCCCAAACATCGGCATACGAATCTCTATCGAAGGACTTGCGCAGAAAAACGACGAACTCCGCGGACGTGAAGGCGGCTTCGACAAAGGTCTGAGAACCCTGCTCACGCTTCGCGATATGGGGCTCAAAGACATCGGTTTCGGTTGCACCGTGTCGAACAACAACTCAAAAGACATGCTCGCGCTCTACCAACTGTCGAAAGAACTCGGCATGGAGTTTGCCACCGCGTCGTTCCACAACTCTTACTATTTCCACAAGACCGACAACGTAATCACCAATCGCGACGAGGTGTGCAGCGACTTCGAACGACTCATCAACCTCCAACTCCGCGAATCGCACCCAAAATCGTGGTTCCGCGCTTGGTTCAACATGGGTCTGATAAACTACATCGAAGGCAACCGCCGAATGCTCCCATGCGAAGCCGGCACGATGAACTTCTTCATCGACCCCTACGGCGACGTCTACCCCTGCAACGGACTCGAAGAACGCTACTGGAAAGAGTCGATGGGCAACATCCGCCAAACGCACGACTTCATGCAACTCTGGAACAGCGAGCAAGCCGAACGCGTCCGCGCAATGGTCCGCAAATGCCCCAAAAATTGCTGGATGGTCGGAACGGCGTCGCCCGTAATGCACAAATACATCAAATATCCTCTCCGCTGGTCGATTGCCAACAAGATTCGCAGCCTACGCGGACTCCCCGCATGCCTCGACAAGACTTGGTGCGACGTCGGGCAAGACCCGGCGCAAGGCGACCTGAGAGAAAAATTCTAAGGCTATGAAAGTTGTAGTAACCGGCACTCGGGGTATTCCCGAAATACTCGGTGGCGTCGAAACCCACTGCGAGGAACTCTTTCCACGCATCAGCGAATTGGGCGTCGACGTGACGGTAATCCGCCGCAGTTGCTACGTAACCCCCGAAAACCGCCGCAGCGAATACAAAGGCGTCAGCCTCGTCGACGTCTATGCGCCTCGCCGAAAGAGCCTCGAAGCAATCGTCCACACCTTCCTGGCGGTCGTCAAAGCACGCCGTCTCAATGCCGACATCGTCCACATCCACGCCATCGGACCTTCGCTTATGACGCCCCTCGCGCGACTCCTCGGCATGAAAGTGGTAACGACCCACCACGGTCCCGACTACGACCGCAAAAAGTGGGGATTCTTCGCCAAAACGATGCTCAAAGCCGGAGAATGGTGCGGCGCAAAGTTCAGCAACCAAGTAATCGTCATCTCGCAGGTAATCAGCGACATACTTCAAACAAAACACCACCGCTCGAGCAACCTCATCTACAACGGCGTCACTCCACCCGTGCGCTCCACTCACACCGACTACATCGAAAGCCTCGGCTTGACAAGCGGAAAATATGTCATTGCCGTCGGCAGATTCGTCAAAGAGAAATGCTTCGACATGCTCATCGACGCTTTCACGGCGCTCAACCCCAAAGGCTACAAACTCGTTATTGCCGGCGACGCCGACCACCCCGACGACTACTCCGAAATGCTCAAGCAGAAGGCGCAGCGTAGCGGAACCGTCCTCACAGGCTTTATCCGCGGCGAACGTCTTAACCAAATACTCACCAACGCAGCCCTGTTCGTACTCCCCTCGACCCACGAAGGGCTCCCCATTTCGCTCCTCGAAGCCATGAGCTACGGGCTCGACGTAGTGGTCAGCGACATCCCTGCCAACCGTCTCCGCCAACTCAACGCCGACGACATGTTCCGCACCGCCGACGTCGACTCGCTGCGCGAGGCGCTCAGCCGAAAACTCGCCAATCCCGCGCCGCGCACATACGACCTCTCCGACTACAACTGGAACAACATCGCTCAGCAAACCGTCGACGTCTACCTCCGCACTATCGAAGGAAAAATGTAAAAAAAATCTATCGTGCCGAAAAATTTGGCAATAACCACAAAAAATCATACTTTTGCAATTGTAATGCCGGAAGCGGCTTACACAAATATTTATGAAGCGTTTTTGCTTATCCTTTAACTGAAAATCGCCAAAATAATTCACAGAAGGAGAAAGCAGTCAGAGGCGCTCATGCTTCGTTGTATATCATTCCCCACGCGGGGATTAGATATCCAATTGGCGTGGGGTAAAGAGGCTGTTTATTTCTGTGAAGGCGTTTGGCGATGCCTCAGTTAAGATAATCAGAAGTTGCCCTACGCTTTTGCATTTAAACCAGCACCGGGTGACGGGCACACCCGCAGGAAACATAACGATGCCTATCCACATCGGTCAACTTATTCGCCGCAAACTCAAAGAAGACGGACACTCGATTACGTGGTTCGCCTCGCAGATTTGTTGCACGCGCTCGAACGTCTACAAAATCTTCGCGAACGACAATATCGACATCCGCCTGCTCGAGCGAATCAGCCGTGTGTTGCACTATAATTTCTTCAAAGACATCGCCGACGAACAATAA
>JAQXVL010000205.1 GCA_029224905.1 Bacteroidales bacterium | reverse complement strand
GTACACATCGTGCAGCACCGGAGTCACGACTTCGCCGAGACGCTTCGCAAAAAACTTATGTGGGGCGCCGACGCAAGATAAAACGCCGATATGCAATAACACGCCGTCGCAAGAAAAAAAACCGCTATTGCTGCGGCTCTTCGGGCGTTGTCACGCCGTAGTCTTTAATGGCTCCCGTTTCGGGATAGAATTCAACGTAAGCCGGAGCTTTCTTGTCGATAAACGCTTTAGGATTGAGTCCGAACTGCACGCCGAGTTGCGACACTTGCACGCTCCGCTTGGCGTATTGTTTTCCCTTATAACTTACAGATACGGTAGCCTTGCCGGGAATGCAGTACATCACGGCATCTTTCGGCACGCGCTTTACTTCGCCTTTTTCGTCAACCGGAAGTTCGCCGCGCTGGTCAACGGTCAACGTCAGATAAACCGGGTCGCCGCCAAGGTCGTTGCGGTCGACGATGCCATCGTAGTCCGACACGCGGAAAATCACTTCGCGACTCACGGCGTCGGCAGGCAGGTAGTCGAATTGCGCCGCCACGGTTTCGGTGGTGGTCGTTCCCACAAACATCGCGGTCAGAATGCGCTCCTGGCGGTTAAGTTCGTCGAGCATCAGCTTGAGCGAAGCCCCGTCGGGCGGCATCTTGTCGGCACTACCCGACACGAGGTCGTTGCGAGTCTCGCGCAGTTCGAAAATCTTCGATGCGGCAGCCTCGGCACGCTTCATTGTCGACTCGCCGGCTACCATATCTTCCGAAAATACGTTGACGGCGTCCGCCTGATTGTCGGCAGCAGCCTTCGGCGCTTCGGCGCTCTTCCCGGGCTCTTCGACAGTCACTTCTTTATTGATTGCCAAGGGCATACCTTCGCGGTCGACAATCACATAGGGCGCCGCGCCGGCTTTGAACGTCATCAGAAATTCGTTCTCCTTGTCTGCCACACCGAACGGCGTCACCGTGATGCTTTCGATGTCCCAAGTCTGACTGTCGGCAACTATCACGTTGTCGACGCCGAGATATTTCTTGGCATATTTGTAGAACGGACCCGCCTTGCGGACGGTTTTCACCGCCTTAACATCGATGGCGAGATGCGTCGTCGGGAGGGTATAGATTAAGCCGTAGTCGTTGAGTTTGGTTGCCGTAAGTTTTTGCGTCTGTTGTGCCTGTCCGGCTGTCGCCACAAGGGCTGCAAGCGCTAATGTTATGACTGACTTGTTCATATCTTTTGGTTGTTTTTACGATTCGAGAATAAGTTTTATCGCCTTGCCGATATTGTCGACGATGTCGGAAGCAATGAGCCCTGCCTCGCCGTGCTTTTTACGAGCCAAGTCGCCTGCCAACCCGTGAACAAACACGCCGATAACGGCGGCGGTGCACGATGCCAGGTCTTGTCCGAGCAGCGAGGTGATGATGCCGGTGAGCACGTCGCCGCTTCCGGCGGTTGCCATACCGGCGTTGCCCGTACTGTTGATAAATACCTTTCCATCGGGACGTACCACCTTGGTATAGTGTCCTTTAAGCACTATATTGATTTTCAGCCGCGACGCCGCATCGAGAGCCTTTTTCAGGCGTTCTTCCTCGGTAAAACTGTCGCCGAAGAGGCGGTCGAACTCGTTGGCGTTGGGCGTAATGACGGAATTTGCCGGGATGTTGCTCAGATACATCGGGCGCTGCGCCAAGCAGTTGAGCGCGTCGGCATCGAGCACAACGGGTTCGCGGCGACTGCGCAGAAAGTTGCCCAACGCTTCGATGGTACGCTCGTCGGTGCCCAATCCGGGACCGATGCCCACGGCGTGCGACTTCTTGTGAGGCGCAATCTGCGTAACGACGCAATCGTCGGCATCGGTGTCGACAATCGCCTCGGGCACAGCCGTTTGCAGTGGCAAATAAGCGCATCCCGGGGTATGGACGGTGACAACGCCCGAGCCGCTGCGCAGTGCTGCACGCGCCGCCAAAATTGCCGCGCCTGCCATGCCGTGACTCCCCGCAGCAAGGTAGATGCGCCCTAATTCATTCTTGTCGGCAAACGGATTGCGCTGATTCATTGCATCTCTGACACCTACCGAATCGACAAAGAACGTGTTCGACGGCGTTTCGTGGATGGCGCGGCGGTTCAGTCCGATGTCGAGCACCTTCCATTCGCCCAAAACCGTACTGTTTTCCTTGAAGAAGAACGAAAGTCGCGGAAATTGGAATGTCAACGTCAAGTCGGCGTGCACCACGTTGCGAAGCAGATTTTCGTGGTTATACTCGCCGAAAAGCCCCGACGGAACATCAATCGACACCACGAAGGCATTCGACTCGTTGATGTTCTGCACCAACGACGTATAGCCGCCGACGATACGCTCGCGCAAGCCGCTACCGAAGATGCCGTCGACAATTACGTCGTGCTCGGTAATGTCGGGAAACGTAAAGGTCTTGACCACCTCGTTGAAGTCTTTGTATTTGTATTCGACCAACTTGTCGCGATTGGTTTTGCAATCGTCGGAAAGATGCTCTTTCGTGTTGAAAAGGTATATCTCGGGATGGTAGCCTTGGTCGATGAGCATACGCGACACAGCAAGGGCATCGCCGCCGTTATTGCCCGGTCCGGCGAACACCACAATGCGCTGCGTCGGCAGCCAGCGCTCCATAATCTCTTTGGTAACAAGCGACGCCGCACGCTCCATAAGTTCCCACGACGTGATGCCGTCGCGCTCTACCGTTTTGCGGTCGATTTCGCGTATGTCGGATGATGTAAATATCTTCATTGTCAGTTATTTAGTTGTTGTCCTACTTCGGTTGCATCGTTATCAACGGGATAAGCATTTCTTCCATCGAAATGCCGCCGTGCTGAAACGTGCCCTTGTAGTATTGTACGTAATGGTTGTAATTATTGGGATAAGCAAAAAAGTCGTTGTTGGTGGCAAAAATATAGTGCGTCGAGATGTTCGGCGAAGGCAGCCCCAACCGCGCCGGCGACTTCACGGCATAAACTTGCTTTTCGTTGTAAGTCAAGTTCTTACCAAGCTTGTAGCGCAGATTGGTGTTGGTATTTTTGTCGCCGACAACCTTTATCGGATTGTCGCTGCGAATCGTTCCGTGGTCGGTCGTCAGCACAACGCGATAGCCCGACTCGGCAATGCGGCGCAGCAAATCCGACGCCGACGAATGCCGAAACCACGACTCCGTCAGCGACCGATAGGCGGCATCGGTCGACGCCAACTCGCGTATCATCTTCGACTCCGTTCGCGCATGCGACAGCATATCGATGAAGTTAAACACAATGACGTTCAAATCGTAGCGCTCGAAATTGCGGAAATTCTGCAAAAGTTTGTCGCCGAATTGACCTTCGTACACCTTATTATATGAGAACGTATACTTCTTACGGAAACGGTCGAGTTGCGTCTGTATCAGCGGCGACTCGTTGATGTTCTTGCCCTCCTCCGAGTCTTCGTCGACCCACAATTCGGGAAACATTTTCTCGATTTGCACAGGCATCAACCCCGAAAAAATGGCATTCCGCGCATATTGCGTCGCCGTCGGAAGTATGCTGCAATAGAGGTCTTCCTCCATGCTGAAATACTCGGCGAGCAGCGGCTTGATGATGCGCCATTGGTCGAGGCGGAAATTGTCGATGAGCACGAAAAACACCTTCTCGCCGGCATCGAGCAGCGGAAAAACCTTGCGCCGAAACACGTCGTTCGACATCAACGGACGGCTGTCGGAGTCTATCCAACTCTCATAGTTGCGCTTGATGTACTTGCAAAACTGCGCATTGGCGTCCGACTTCTGCGACAGCAGCAATTCGTCCATATTAGTGTCGGTCTGCGCCAACTCCATCTCCCAAAACACCAACTTGCGGTAGAGATTATACCAGTCGGTGATGTCGCTCGAATCGTTGATCTGTTCGGTGATGTGGCGAAATTCCTGCTGATAGTCGCTCGTGGCTTTCTGCGACACCAACGTGCTCGAATGAAGGTTCTTTTTCAACGACATCAAGATTTGATTCGGATTGACAGGCTTTATCAGATAGTCGGCAATCTTGTTGCCAATCGCCTGATTCATAATATTTTCCTCCTCGCTCTTGGTAATCATAATCACCGGCACGTCAGGACGCATCTGCTTGATTTGCGACAGCGTTTCCAACCCGCTCAGACCCGGCATATTCTCGTCGAGAATCACCAAGTCGTAGTGATTCTGCGACACGCTGTCGAGCGCATCGGCGCCGTTGTTGACTGTCGTCACATCGTAGCCTTTCGCCTTCAAAAACATTATGTGCGGTTTGAGCAAATCGATTTCATCGTCAGCCCACAATATTATGCCGTTTCTTTCCATATTTGCCTTCTTCACCTTTAAAGAGCAAAATTAATCAAATCTCATAGCAAAAGCAAGTTATTCATCTGTTAAAGTTTATTAGTGAAGAAGATGACGAGTTAATAAGCGCAGGAGTGGATGTGTGAAGGAGTGGCTAACGCAGGCTCGCAAGTTGTCAGCGGGCGTCATTCTCCATCTAAATGTCGCGGACGGTTGTACAAACAAAGGAGGGTATACAAAAGTTTCGACACAGATTAACTCACGATAAACTTATGACAAACTTATGACATCCGATGCACCAACACAAAAGACATCTTCTTAATGAAATCAGCATTATACACCTGTTTTTCAAGCGGTTAAGCCACCCACAAACTTACGACATAACTACCGACATAACTTACGACATTTTCATAATGGGATGTAAATTTGAGAACTAAGAAATCACTTGCGCTACTTATGAACAATTACCCAATGTCCGGCACTTGTATTGCCCTCGCGAATCAAAACGCCTTTCTTCTGCATATCTGAAATGTCGCGCTCTATAGTCCTCTTAACTACCGACAAAACTACCGACATTTCGCGCGCCGATATAAAGGGATTTTTCTTAATTATTTTAGCGATTTCCTGCTGTCTGTCAGACAGTTGAACTACCGACAAACTACCGACATCACTACCGACATCACTACCGACATTTACCAACTGCATAAATATTGTTCGCTCGACTGACACTTGTACACCGCCACAGAAATTTTCGACCTTGGGCATAGGCATACCTGCTTTTTCAAATCCTTCTCGGATTTTTCTAAAGCCACGTCCCCAAGTGTCAATAAAGCCCGCCTTAAACATTGTGCCGGCAATATTTCTATTTCTCGGCTTTGAAGAATGCTTGCCAAAAAGCACCGCCTCATCATAACCTCCGGGAAGCTCACCTTCGTTCCACACTTCTATATGGTCATTATAAACGTGCATCTGAATATCCGCGCCTGTATAGTCTTTATGAGCGATGGCATTATATAATATCTCGCGCATAGCTTCCTTAGGTATCTCTAATGTCTCATAACGCTGCATCCCTTCAAAACGCACAGGCGAAACAAGATATTTTGCCTGCAAAACCTCCATTACACGATCTGCCATCTGAATAATATTTCCCTCAATCACATCTTGAAACATAAGGTCTGCTTCATCTTTACCAAATCTACCAATCTTAAACAACACACTTGGAAAGAACTTTTGAGGTTTTTTGCCGAATAAGAGGATGGCTGCATTTTTCAGATATCCTTTGTCATCGAGCAGACCAAGACTCTCAAGTACATCATTTGTAGAAGCATTTATTTCACTTTCCGGGATACGTTGAGCATCTATACCTTTTTTCAAGAAATAGTCAATAGCCTTGCGGTCAATGTCCTCCAATGTAGCTCGTTCATTTGTAATGTCATCCCATGAGCGTCCCATCTTTCTCAACAAAAACTGTTGCAAGGCCACTCCATTCAATTCCTGCATTGTACTTCCACTGCGATAGTAATACTTCCCCTTATAACTGATAGCGACATTACTTGGTTCAACAGCTAGTTCAATATAATCTAATCCATTATAGTCAAAGAGATTTACATCAACTACCAATCCCATATAGTTGACAACCTTGTTTGGAATATCTTCCAATAATTTTTTACTATCTTTCAACCCGACCACCTCATGGTCATCATTTACGCCAAAATACATAACAGCGCCCTGTGCGTTCGCAAAACCGCAAATCCATTTCAAATATTCATCTTTCCAAACGCGTTTGAACTCAACATTCTGGCATTCTCTGGGTCTTATCTTGTTCATAAATTTCATTCTAATTAATGCTCTAAGGTAGTAAAATAATTTCATTATTTTGCTCTTTGCGACAAAAAAATAATAAAAAAGATAATTTTGATAAGGAGTTAATCGCTATAACAATCAATAAATTACCACCCTTTTCGCTCAGTAGGATTATGATGCCGACTACCCCCCTCTTACCGCAAATTTGGCAGAGATGCGTACATATTGTCACGACGCTGTGTAAATTTGACACATTTCCGGGTTTGGCACATTTATTGACTATTCTTACGGCGAACGTTGATAAGGTCAACGTCCAATAAATGAATTGTTTAACTTATTAACATAGGAGATTTTAACCATGATGCCTACAAGACGAAATCAAACTTGGTTGCCAAGTATTTTCAATGACTTTTTCGACAACGATTGGATTGAACGTGCCAACACAAACGCTCCGGCTATCAACGTCAGCGAATCCGAAAAAGAGTACTGCGTTGAAGTAGCCGCACCGGGTATGTCGAAGGAAGATTTCAACATCCATCTCGACGAGGATTCGAACCTCATCATCTCGATGGAGAAGAAATCGGAAGACAAGCACGACGACAAGCGTTATCTCCGCCACGAATTTTCGTACACGAAATTCCAGCAAGCTATGATACTGCCCGACGACGTCGACAAAGACGCAATCTCAGCCGAAGTCAACAACGGCGTTCTCGACATCCGCTTGCCGAAACTCGTCAAACAAGACCTCCCGAAAGTGGCTCGGAATATCGAAATTAAGTAATTTGGTTAGCCTGCATTATTCATACTGTTCCGTTACGAAAGGGCTAAATGGCAATGCATTAGCGTGAGCACAGCGATGACGATGCAGAATGTAGTAAATCCTACCTTCAAAGAGGAAGAGCGAGCATTGCGCTAAGGCGTTGTCAGTTAGTCCT
>JAQXVL010000204.1 GCA_029224905.1 Bacteroidales bacterium | reverse complement strand
CTTGCCGACTTCGACCTTCACAAGAACGATTTCCCCATCGACTTCGACCCGCTTACCGACAAACTTCCCGCCGATGTCGAAGCAGAGTTCGACCGCGCGGTTGCGGCAGCAAAAGCCGACGACGAAGCAACGTTGCTCGACGCTTGCCACGCTATCGAGAAATATTTCAACTTCCCCAAACCCAACGAACTTGTCAAAGAGGCTGAGGTTCCCGGCGGAATGTATTCAAATATGGTTGCTCAGCTCAAGACGCTCAAATCGGAAGATTTGCTCGACGATTCGATGCGCTTGATTCCGAAGGTACGCCGCGATGCAGGTCTTGTGCCTCTGGTTACGCCGACGAGCCAAATTGTTGGTAGCCAGGCTGTAAGTCTTGCCATTGACCGCAAGAAAGGCAATCCCGACTATTCGAACGCTTCCAACCAGTTCATCGCGCTCATCAAGGGTGAATACGGTCACACTCCGGTGGCTATCACTCCCGAATTCCGCGAACAAATCACCGGAAGCCCCGTCGAACATCCCTACGACGTTGCTTCGTACAAGCAGCCCGACAATCCCGTTTTGGCAGACCTCGGCGGATGCAAACTCGCTGAAAACGAGCAGGAATACTTGCTCTTGCAATTGCTCCCGAGCGTAGCAAACGGATTCTTGAAAAAGCGTCGTGAGGCAGAGCATGCAGCAGCCGCTCCCGCACCGGAAGTTGAGGAAGATGCTGTTTCGAACGAGCCGATTACCGGACCCTGCGAGTGCGCTCCGATGGGCGGCCGCATCATCGAAGTTGCCGTAAAAGCCGGCGACAAGGTGAAGAAAGGTCAATTGCTCGTCATCTACGAAGCAATGAAGATGGAGAACGAACTAGAGGCAGAACGTGATTGCATCGTTAAGCGCGTGTTCGTTAAAGTCGGCGACGTTGTCGGCACTGATGCTCCTCTTGTAGAATTTGAAGAATAAGAGTTTATTACCATACGCCCGAAGACGCAGACCGATTTTGTGTCTTCGGGCTTTTTATACGCAATCAACAGATGGCAATAAAAGACGCAAAGTTTGTAATCAGCAACAGCGACTATCGGAAGTGCCCCGACGACGGCAAGCCCGAATATGCATTCATCGGTCGCTCGAACGTCGGCAAATCGTCGCTAATCAATATGTTGACCGGTCGCACGTTGGCAAAAACCTCGGCAACGCCCGGAAAGACCATGCTCATCAATCATTTCATCGTCGACGACCGCTGGTACATCGTCGACCTTCCCGGCTACGGCTATGCCCGACGCAGTAAAGATGCTCGCGAAGGGTTGGAGCGAATGATTCGCGGCTACGTCTTGCAGCGGCAGCAGATGACCAATCTGTTTGTGCTCGTCGACTCGCGCCATGCACCGCAGAAAATCGATATGGAGTTTATCACCTGGCTCGGCGAAAACGGCGTGCCTTTCAGCATCGTTTTTACAAAGTTGGATAAACTCGGCGTCAATGCCGGAATGCGCAATGTCGAGCAATACAAGAAAGCGTTGCTGGAGCAGTGGGAAGAACTGCCTCCGATTTTCACTACGTCGAGCGTCGACGGCCGCGGCCGCGACGAGATTATCGACTATATCGAAGCGGTCAACAAGAGCCTGTCGGAATAGTCGAATTCGTGCGTTTTTGCGATTTTTTCGCGCGGAAATCCAAAAAAGTTGCTCGATTATTTGCAAACTCTCATTTAAAAACGTACCTTTGCCGTGCTTTTTCGCCACAGCGTGAATTGTGCTGCTCGGATGGTGGAATGGTAGACACGAAGGACTTAAAATCCTTTGGCCATTGCGGCTGTGCGGGTTCAAGTCCCGCTCCGAGTACTTGGTTTTTCTCAGGCAATCCCTTGTAAATCATGCGTTTGCAAGGGATTACTATTAATAAGTGTGCTTGGTAACCACTTAAAAAACAAGATTTATGAAAAAAAGAGTAAGCGTAACATTTCTTTTGTTGACAGTATTTTTTTCTGTCTTCTTAATCCTTGCAAATCTTCTTGAAGTAAAAATTGTCGACCTCGGATTTATGACCGTCACCGGCGGGTTGATAGTTTTTCCGATGTCGTACATTATTAATGATTGCATTGTTGAAGTCTATGGCTTTCGTGCGGCGCGGTTTACCATCTGGCTCGGCTTCTTTATGAATCTTCTCTGCGTAGCTTTGATACAAGTGGCGATGGCATTGCCGGCCGACGCGACCTGGGGCGGACAAGATGCCTTCGTGGCAACGTTCGGCAACTCCGCACGGATATTGTTTGCAAGTTTTACGGCAATGGTATGCGGCTCGATGGTCAACGCCTATGTGATGAGCAAGATGAAAATCGGGCAGGGTGGGCGACATTTTTCGCTGCGTGCGGTTGCTTCGACGATGTTTGGCGAGACAGTCGACTCGTTGGTGTTTTTCCCGATAGCGTTTTGGGGAATCCTTCCAACGTCGACAATCGTGGCATTGGTGCTGACACAAGCCGGGCTGAAAACGCTCTATGAAATCATAGCCTTGCCTGTAACCATCCGCGTGGTGCGTGTGCTCAAACGCCGCGAAGAGCTTGACGTGTACGACTATAACGTGTCGTACCGTTGGTGGCGAATTTTTGACTTTTAGCTTATGTTTAGTGACGTAAAAACAATATTTATCGACCTCGATGACACAATTTGGGATTTCACGGCAAATTCCAAAGTGGCAATGCGCATCGTCTATACGCGATTCGGGCTCGACAGACAGTGCCCGTACGAGCGCTTCATCGAAAGTTATCTTGTCCACAACGAGCGTCTTTGGACGCTGTATCATCACGGTGAGATTACGAAAGAATTTCTGCTGTCGGAGCGCTTTCGTGTGGTGTTCGAGGAGTGTGGCATCGCACTTGCCGATGCCGAATTGCCGCGTAGAATCAACGACGACTATCTCGAAACGATAGTCACGCTCGACCGTGTTGTCGACGGCGCACCGCAACTGTTAGAACATCTTAAGCGGCGCGGTCCGGTCTATGTGCTCAGTAACGGTTTTGCCAATTTGCAGTATCGCAAACTCCGTTCGGGGCATCTCGACGGCTACATCGACCGACTCGTTTTGTCGGACGACATAGGCATAACCAAGCCCGACCGCCGTCTGTTCGACTACGCATTGGAGGTTGTGGGCGGCTCTGCCGAAACAACTCTGATGATTGGCGACAATTATGATGCCGACATCCTCGGCGCACGCAATGCCGGATGGCGCACCGCTTTCTTCGACCGCCGTGGTCTTTGCCCTCAGCCCGATTTGTCTGACGTGCGCATCACCGACCTTCGCCAACTTATTGACTTGATATAACGAAAAACGCCAACCTGGAAAGGTTGGCGTTTTTCGTTAGCAAATCCTATTGCTGTTTCTATTCCTCTTCGGTCAGCGGAACTACCTTGTAGCCACGCTTGCCGGTTTGGTAAAGTCCGGTGATAAACATCACCTTATCGGGCGTGTTGTCGCGCATTATTTCGTTGTAGACTTTTTCGACGTCAGCCTCTGAATTGACCGGTATGTCGTTAATCGTGAGGATGATAAATCCGTCGGTTATGCCGGCTTCTTTGAACTTTCCTGCTTTTACACCGGCAACTTGTACGCCGCCGCTGATGCCCAGGCGTGATTTTGTCTTGTCGCTGACTTTCTGGAAGGCGCATCCCAGTGCGGTAAAGTCGCTGTTCTTGGTAATCGTTGTGTTGCCTTGGTTGTTCTTCAGTGTAACTTCTGTGGTATATGCCTTGTTGTTTCGGTAGTACTTAATCGACACCTTATCGCCCGGATAGAAACGGCTCATTGCTTCGTTGAGTTCCGCCAAGTTGCGCGTCTTCGAGCCGTTGATTTCGGTGATAACGTCGTTGGCTTCGATACCTGCTTCTTTAGCGGCACTGCGGTCTTCCACCTTGTTGACGAAAATACCTTCGGTGATGGCTGTAATGTCGTGCTTGTCG